>DASQGB010000023.1:0-4240 GCA_035632815.1 Burkholderiales bacterium
CTCAAGCCTCGCGATCTGCTGAAAAAAGAATCCTTTGACAACGCCATCGTGACGTTGATGGCAATGGGCGGGTCCACCAATGCGCTCATCCACCTCGTGGCCATGGCGGGGCGCGCCGGGGTGAAGCTGCCGCTCGAGCGCTTCAACGAGTTCTCCGCAAAGACCCCGCTTCTGGCGAACGTACGTCCTTCCGGCGACAAATACCTGATGGAGGATTTCTATTATGCCGGCGGTCTGCGCGCGCTGCTCGCGGAGCTGAAGGACCTCCTGCATCTCGATTCCCAAACCGTGACGGGAAAGAGTCTGGGCGAAAACTTGCAAGGCGCCCGCATCTTCAATGACGACGTCATCCGGAAAAGAGCCAATCCGCTCAAGCCCTCCGGCGGGCTGGTGGTGGTGAGAGGAAATCTCGCACCGGGCGGTGCGGTCATCAAGGCCGCCGCGGCGACGCCGAAGCTGCTGAAGCACGTTGGCAAAGCGGTCGTGTTCGAGGACTACAACGACATGGCGGCGCGCATCGACCGCGACGACCTCGACGCGGACGCGGATTCGGTGCTGGTGCTGCGCAATGCCGGCCCGCTCGGCGGTCCCGGCATGCCGGAGTGGGGAATGCTTCCGGTGCCGAAGAAGCTTCTCAAGCAGGGCGTGCGCGACATGGTGCGCGTCTCGGACGCGAGGATGAGCGGCACCAGCTACGGCACCTGCGTCCTGCATGTGGCCCCCGAGTCCTTCGTCGGCGGCCCGCTCGCCCTTGTGCGCAACGGCGATCTCATCGAGCTCGATGTCGAGCGGCGGGTTCTGAATCTGAAGATTCCCGACGAAGAACTGAAAAAGCGCAAAGCGGCCTGGAAAATCCCGGCCCGCAAGTACGAGCGCAGCTACGGCGTCATCTTCGCGCAGCACGTGAAGCAGGCCGACGAGGGCTGCGATTTCGACTTCCTCGAAGGCACCGCGCCGGTCGCGGAACCGGAGATTCATTGACATGGAACTACCGCAGAACACATTCAAGCGCGCGCTGAAGGCAGGCAAGGCGCAGATCGGGCTGTGGTCGAGCCTGTCCTCCAATTACACGGTCGAGGTGATCGCCGGGGCGGGCTTCGACTGGATCCTGCTCGACATGGAGCACTCGCCGAACGACCTGGAGAGCGCGCTGACGCAGCTGCAGGCGGCGGCACCCTACCCCTCCCACCCCGTGGTGCGCGTGCCGTGGAACGACATGGTGAGCATCAAGCGCCTGCTCGACATCGGTGCGCAATCGCTGCTGGTGCCCTACGTGTCGACCCCGGCCGAAGCGCGCCAGGCGGTCTCCTATACGCGCTACCCGCCCGGGGGCGTGCGCGGCGTCGCCGGCACCACGCGCGCTACGCGCTTCGGGCGCGTCAAGGACTATGCCCGCCGCGCGCAGGAGGAGATCTGCCTGCTGGTCCAGGTCGAGACGCAGCAGGCGCTCGACAGCATCGAGGCGATCTGTGGAATAGACGGCGTCGACGGCGTGTTCATCGGACCGGCGGATCTGCATGCGTCGCTCGGCTATCCCGGCGAGATCGCCAACCCCAAGGTGAAGCCCCTGATCGACGACGCGATCCGCCGCATACGCAAGGCAGGCAAGGCGCCGGGCATCCTGACGCCTAGCGAGGCCGACGCGCGCCACTGGCTGGAATGCGGCGCCCTCTTCGTGGCGGTGGGCGCCGACGTCGGCATCCTCGCGCGCGGCGCCGAAGCGCTGGCGGCAAAATTCAAATCATGAAACCCGAGATCATCATCACCGCCAAAGGCCACGCCGGCACGATGGCCACCCTGCAGTCGGAGTTCACCGCCCATCTTCTGTCCGAGGCGCCCGAGCGCAACGCCTTCCTGAAGCAGCACGCGCCCAAGGTGCGCGGCCTGGCGACCTTCGGCCCGCTGCCGGTCGAGGGCAAGCTGATGGATGCGCTGCCCAAGCTCGAGGTCATTTCGAACTTCGGGGTCGGCGTGGACGCGATCAACCTCGAGGATGCGAAGAAGCGCGGCATCATCGTCACCAACACCCCCGATGTGCTGAACGACTGCGTCGCCGACACCGCGCTCGCCCTGGTGCTGAACACGGTGCGCAAATTCCCGCAGTCGGAGGTCTATCTGCGCGGCGGCAACTGGGCCTCGCGCGGCCCGTATCCGCTTACCACCTCGGTGGGCGGCAAGACCCTCGGCATCCTGGGACTGGGCCGCATCGGCGAAGCCGTCGCCAAGCGTGCGGCTGCCTTCGGCATGAAGATCCGCTATCACAACCGCAACAAGAAGGACGTCGCGTGGCCCTACGACCCGGATCCGGCCACGCTGGCCAAGAACTCCGACGTCCTGATAGTCGTCACTCCGGCCAGCGCAGAGACCAACCGCATCGTCAACGCCAAGATCCTGGATGCGCTCGGCCCGCAGGGCTACCTCGTCAACATCGCGCGCGGCTCGGTAGTCGACGAGCCGGTGCTGTTGCGTTATCTGCAGGAGAAGCGCATCGCCGGCGCGGGGCTCGACGTGTTCGCCGACGAGCCGCGCGTGCCGCCCGAATTCTTCACGCTGGACAACGCGGTGCTGTTCCCCCACGTCGCCAGCGCGACCGTCGAGACGCGCAAGGCGATGGGCGACCTGCAGGTCGAGAACCTGCGCCTGCACTTCGCCGGCAAGGGCGTGAAGACCCGCGTGGTCTAGGCGGCGGCGAGCAGGCTGCGCAGCATCCAGGCGGTCTTCTCGTGCACCTGCATGCGCTGCGTGAGCAGATCGGCGCTGGGCTCGTCGTTCACCTTGTCCACCAGCGGGAACACCGAGCGCGCCGTGCGCGCCACCGCTTCCTGGCCGGCGACCAGGTCCTTGATCATCTGCTCGGCCTTCGGCACGCCCTTGCTCTCCTTGATGGAGGAGAGCGCCGCGAATTCCCGGTAGGTTCCCGGGGCGGGTACGCCGAGCGCCCGGATGCGCTCCGCAATCAGATCCACGGCCAGCGCGAGCTCGTTGTACTGCGTCTCGAACATCAGGTGCAGGGTCTGGAACATCGGCCCGGTGACGTTCCAGTGGTAGTTGTGGGTCTTCAGGTATAGCGTGTAGGTGTCCGCCAGCAGGCGCGACAGCCCCTGCGCGATCTTCCTGCGGTCCGCTTCCTTGATGCCGATGTCGATTTCCATGGCTTGACTCCTTTTGTATACGATCGGGATTGTCCTTTCCGCCGCGCGGTTGGGCCAATGAATTTAAGCTCTGGGCGCGTTCGATATAGACTAATACGAGGAGGAATCCAGTGAAAAACCTGCTTTGCACGGCACTCGTCGCGCTGGCGTTAGCGCCAGGGCTGGTCCACGCGCAGCCCTGGCCCGGCAAGCCCGTCAAGTACATCGTGAACTTCGCTCCCGGGGGCACCACCGATATCCTGGGCCGCATGGTGGCTGCGGGGCTGTCGAGCTCGTTCGGTCAGCCGGTGGTGGTCGAGAACAAGCCGGGCCAGGCCGGCTCGATCGGCGCAGCCGAGTGCGCCCGTGCAGCGCCTGACGGCTACACGCTCTGCGGCGGCACCATCAGCTCGCACGCGATCAATGCCAGCCTCTATTCCAAGCTGCCGTACGACCCGCTCAAGGACTTCGCGCCGATTACGCTGCTCGCCTCGCTGCCGAACATGCTGATCGTGCATCCGGGCGTCAACGCGAGCTCGGTGCGAGAGCTGGTGGTTCTGCTCAAGGCGAATCCCAACAAGTACAGCTTCGGCTCCGCGGGCAACGGCACCTCGCAGCACATCTCGGGCGAGCTGTTCAAGATCATGACCGGCACGCAGATGCAGCACATCCCGTACAAGGGGAGCGGCCCGATGATCCCGGACCTCCTCGCCGGGCAAATTCAGCTCAGCTTCGAGAACATCACCACCGCGTATCCTCAGGTGAAGGCGGGCAAGCTGAAGGCGCTCGCCGTGACCTCGTCGAAGCGCTCCTTCGTCGCTCCCGAGGTGCCCACCATGACGGAAGCGGGACTGACCGGCTACGACATCAGCTCCTGGCAGGCGATGTATGCCCCCGCCGGCACGCCAAAGGAGATCGTCACCCGCCTGCACGGCGAGGTGGTGAAGATACTGCGCGCGCCGGACAACGCGAAGAGGCTGCAGGACCTCGGCCTGGACGCCGGCGGCATGGCGCCCGATGAGCTCAGCGCGTTCATGCGCGCCGAGATTCCGCGGCTCGGCAAGATCGTCAAGGAGTCCGGCGCCAAGGTCGACTGATAAACTCCTTTC
>DASQGB010000024.1:0-8939 GCA_035632815.1 Burkholderiales bacterium
ACCATCGCGGGCGAATGCTCGTAGTGCGCCGGCAGCAGCCAGGTGCCGGCGGGCTGGCCGCCGCTGCGGCTCCATTCGCCGCTGTCGTCGAACTTGCCGACCACGCGCGGCGCGCGCACGCCTTCCTTCCAGTTGTAGAGCTCTTCCTTGATCTGGTATTCGATGAGCTGGCGCTTCTCCTCGACGACCAGGATCTCTTCCAAGCCTTCGGCGAAGCGGCGCGCGCCCTGCGGCTCGAGCGGCCAGGACATGGCGATCTTGTAGACGCGAAGGCCGATATGCTTTGCGGTTTCCTGATCTATCCCTAAGTCGGCGAGCGCCTGCATGACATCGCCGAAGGATTTGCCGGTGGTGGCGATTCCCAGTCGTGGTTTTGGGGTATCCCAAATAATTCGATCAAGGCCGTTGGCGCGCACATAGGCGAGCGCGGCATACACCTTCCAGTCGAGGATGCGCGCTTCCTGCTCGAGGATGCCGTCGGGCCAGCGGATGTTGAGGCCGCCGCCGGGGAGGGTGAAGTCAGTCGGTATGCGCGTTACCACCCTTGATGGGTCTACTACTACTGAAGAACCTGATTCGACTACGTCGGTGACGCACTTGAACGCGACCCACAGACCCGAATAGCGGCTCATCGCGAAGCCGTGCAGGCCGAGGTCGAGATAGTCCTGCACGTTCGAGGGATTCAGGACCGGGATCAGGCAGGCCTTGAAGATGTGCTCGGACTGGTGCGGCAGCGTGGAGGATTTCGCCGCGTGGTCGTCGCCGGCGAGCACCAGCACGCCGCCGTGCTTCGCCGTGCCGGCGGCATTGGCGTGCTTGAAGACGTCGCCGCAGCGATCGACCCCCGGGCCCTTGCCGTACCACATCCCGAATACGCCGTCGTAGAGGCCGCCCGCAAAGAGGTTCACCTGCTGCGTGCCCCAGATCGCGGTCGCCGCGAGGTCCTCGTTCACCCCCGGCTGAAAGCGGATGTGGTGTTCCTCGAGATGCTTTTGCGCGCGCCACAGCGCCTGGTCGAGGCCGCCGAGCGGCGAGCCGCGGTAGCCCGAAACGAATCCCGCGGTGTTGAGCCCCGCGCGGCGGTCGCGCTCGCGCTGCAGCATCAGCAGGCGAATGAGGGCCTGCGTGCCGGTCATGAACGCGCGGCCGCTCTCGAGGGTGTACTTGTCCTCGAGCGAGGCTTTGGCGAGATCGGCCGGGGCGTTCATCGATCCGGTTTTAGCACAGATAGCATTAAGCGGAGCCGCGCCACTTGAGGCGCGGCTTGGGTGTTTGGGTCGGTTTATCCCAGTATGGTTCCGGGCCGAAGGCGGCGGCGAGAAACTCGATGAATACGCGCGTTTTCGCCGGCAGAAAGCGCCGATGCGGATAAACCGCGTAGATGGCCACGTCGGTAGTAAAGGTATAGCCCGGGCATAGCGTGACGAGCGATCCCTCGGCAAGGTGGCGATGCACGTCCCAGGTCGATTTGAGCGCGACGCCGAGGCCCGCCAGCGCCCATTCGCGCAGCACCTCCCAGTTGTCGCAGGCGTAGCGGCCGACGACGCGCACCGATCCGGGCTTGCCGGCGCGATCCTTGTAGTCCCAGTCCATCGCGAAGTCGTTCGTCGTAAGGCAGTTGTGCTGCGCGAGATCTTCCGGCGTGAGCGGCGTGCCGTGCTTCTTAAGGTAAGCCGGGCTCGCGCACACGACGCGGCGGTTGGGCGCGAGCTTGCGCGCGGCAAGCGAGGAGTCCTGCAGCTGCGCGATGCGGATGGCGAGGTCGAAGCCTTCCTCGACGAGGTTGACGTTGCGGTCGGAGAGGCTGAGCGCAAGCTTCACTTTCGGGTAGCGCTCGGCGAATTCGGGAATCAGCGGCGCGACGTGCTGGTGGCTGAATGAGGCGGGCAGCGCGACCCTGAGCGCCCCCTCCGGGTCGAGGCCGCGCGCGGCGAGCGCCGCATCGGCTTCCTCGATCTCCGCGAGCAACCGGGCGCAGGTTTCGTAGTAGCTCGCGCCTTCGTCGGTGAGATGCAGGCTGCGAGTCGTGCGGTTGACTAGCCGCACGCCGAGCCGGGCCTCCAGCGCCGCCAGCCGCCGGCTCACCAGCGCCGGGGACAGACCCAGCTCGCGGGCAGCCGCCGAGAGGCTGCCGGTTGCGACAACCCTTGAAAAAACAGCCATTTCCCGTAGAGACATCTTTGCAGATCTTGCAAAAGTGTTTTACAAAGAGATAGTATTCTAAATGGGAAATTGAAGACGTATTATTTGTGCGTTGCAGCAGCCGGGCGGATCCTCCTCCTCCTCTTCCACCGGACTGCGCTTGGGGCAGCGCCCGAAAGGGCGTCTGCCCCTTGTTTTTGTGCCTCAGGTTTTCATGAACAAGCGGATCCACGCCCTCCCGACCGCGGCAGGGGCGTGGAACTCATTTACGTATTGCTGCCCCCGGCGCAGGCGATCGAGCACGTCGCTGGGATGAGACAGCGCCCAGCGGATGCCTTCGGCCGGCTCATCGCCGGACCAGGCGAACTCGCCCAGGCGCCTCGCCGCACGCGGCGCGATGGCGAACCTGCCGGCGTGAATCGCAGTAAGGGGCGTCTGCGGCAAAACCACGAGGTCGCAATCGAAAAGCGCATGGCGCATGGCGGCCGGCGACCAGGTTTCTACCGCGAGGCGCAGCGCCTCGGGATCCTCCTCTCGCAGCCGGTCGGCGACCGCGTCGGCTTGCGGGCTGAGGCAGCGCAGCTCGAGCGGAATTTCGCGGCCCAGTCCCTGAAGGGACTTCAAGGAACTCTCTAGAGCTTCAAGGTCGGTTGCCTCCCCTACCCAAAGCAGCCGGATGCGCCAGCTTTCGGTGGCGAGGCCGGCGCGGGCGGCGAGCCAATTCAGCGCCCGCGAGCGCGGCTGCGCGCGCGGTGCTCTGGGTTCCAGCTCGGGGCCTTCATAGACATCGGGTATTTGATTGCGATCAAAAATCAAAAGCGGCCCGGACAAGCCTTCGATCGGCGGCGCGCCTTCGCCGAACACCACGGCCTTCGCCTGCCGCAGCTCCTCGAGGTTCGGCTTGCCGTGCGAGAGCGAATAGGCGCGCGCGTCATAGCCCAGCGTGCCCAGAGCACGCACCGGGCCGAGGGTGCGCGAGTGGGCGGTGAGGCTGGGACTGTAGGTCTCGCCCTCGGCGGCGAAGATCGGCGCCGGCGTGAGAAAGGCGTATTCCGGGCGGTTCATCTAGATGAGAATTCTCTTTAGGGATTCCAGTACGTCTGCCCATTTGCCAATTTCGCGCTGGCGCAGCAGGCGCACGGACGGATACCAGAGCATGCGCTCACCCTGGGCGCCGTATCGCCAGTCGGAGCCGAACGGCACCATCACCAGCGCCGGGCGTCCCAGCGCGCCGCTGAGATGGACGATCGCGGTGCATACCGTGAGCACCTTGTCTAGCGCGCAGACGAGCGCCGCCGTCTGATCGTAATCGTCGATCGCTTCCTGCCAGTGATGCACGCGAATGCCGTGGCGCCGCGCGAGTTCGTCGATCTCTTCCTGCACCTCGGTGTATTGCAGGCTGACGAACTGCGCTCCCGGCAGGCGCAGCAGCGGGAGCAGTTGCTCGAGGCTGAGCGAGCGGCGCGCTCTTCCGGTGTGGCCGACGCCGCCTTGCCAGGACAGGCCGATCTTCGGCCCCGGGCCGAGGGCGGCAAGTCTTGCTTTCCAGTGTTCGATTTTTTGAGAATCTGCAGTCAAAAAGCCGGCATGCTGCGGAAAATCCTCGGGACTCCGGCGGAAATGGCTCGCCAGCGATCCGATCGGCACCTGGTAATCGGGCCGCGGCTGGAGGTGGTTCACCCAGTCGTTGGCCATCGTGCGCTGGCGCGGAGTGACAGTGCAACGCGGGAAGGAGCGCTCGAACAGCGCGCCCAGCTTGGGGTTGCATTCGATCGCGACGTGGCGTGCGCGCGCCACCAGATCGGGCAGACAGGAGCCGTACATGATCTCGTCTCCCAGCCCCTGCTCGGGATAGACCAGGAGGGTCTTGCCCTCGAGCGGCTCGCCCTGCCACTCCGGAAACGGAAACTTCCGGTAGCGGCCGATGAAGTTCTCCTTCCGCCGGCGCAGCTCGAAGCCCGTCCAGCCTTCGGCGAGCTTGCCGTGGCGCAGCTGGCAGATGGCGAGGTTGTAGCCGATGTCGATGTCGCCTTCGGCCGTTTGCAGCGCGGCGCCCAGGAGCTTCTCGGCGTCGGCCGGGCGGCCCGTAAGATCGAGCAGGATGCCCTTCGCGGCGAGGGCCGGCGGCGACTGGGCCTCGCGCGCGAGCGCCTGCTCGATGCAGGCAAAGGCTTCCTCGTAGCGCATCTGATCGCCGAGCACCATGGCGAGGTCGATCAGGAGGCGAAGGTCCCCGGGCTTCGCCTTCAGTCCTTCGCGGAAGCGGCGTTCGGCTTCCTCGATGCGGTTTTCATAGCGCAGGATCTCGCCCATTTGCTGCATGGCGAGCGCGCTCTGCGCGTCGAGGCGCAGCGCCTGCTCGAAGCGCTCGATGGCGGCCGTGGTGCGGCCCTTGTCGCGCAGCAGCAGCCCGAGCGACACCAGCGCGGCCGGCGATTCCTCGTCGAGCTCGACCGCCAGCTCGAGGCAGGCCTCGGCCTCGTCCAGCCTGCCACCGAGCCGCAAGAGATCGCCTAGCCGGATCCAGGCGCGCAGATCGCGCCGATCGGTCGCAACGGCTTCGCGCAGGGCCGCTTCGGCCTCCTGCGTGCGGCCGAGCTTGAAGAGCGCTTCACCGCGATGGAAGGGCAGAGGCGATTTCTCCAGCTTTTCCCAGTCACGCTGCGCGAGATAAATGTCTGCCAGTACGGCATGCGCGCCAGAGCGCTCCAACAAAGGAACTGCCTCGTCAATTCGGCCGGCTTCGCCGAGAAACCGGCCGAGCTGCTCGAGCAGACGGGAATCCGACGGCGACTGCGCGATGGCGTCTTGCATCGCGATGATCGCCTCGGGGAGCTCGCCAAGCTCGTGATGCGCCGCGCCCAGGATCGCCAGACTGCGCGCGTCGCGCGGCTCGAGCTTGGCGATGCGCGCGGCCAGGCGCGGGTTGCCGCGGTCGAGCTGCACTTGCGCAAGATTCTTTTTTTTGGACTGAAAGAAACTCCACATTCGAAGCAGGAACTCCCGCTGCAGTGCTCGCCGCGCCTCGCGCGCCAGGCCGAGCTTGCGATATACGGAGCCGAGGTTTGCATACGCCACCGCGTGCGAGGGCTGCAGCTGCGCGGCGCGCTGATAGCACTCGAGCGCGCGCGCCTCGTCGCCGCGCGCGAAATAGGCGGTGCCCAGATCGTTGTGCGCCTCGGCGGAATCGGGCTTGAGCCGGATCGCACGGCGGTACTGCGCGATCGCTTCGTTCAGCGCGCCGCGGTCCTGCAACACGTTGCCGAGCGTGCCATGGAACGCCGCGGTCCGGCCGTCGGCCTGGATGGCCTGCTTGAGGCGCGACTCCGCGGAGCCGAGCTCCCCGCAGCGGTAATGCGCCGCGCCCGCGAAGTACAGCGCGTCGGGATCGCGCGGCGCGAGCCGCAGCGCTTCCTCGGCGCAGCGCAGCGCGTCGCGCGGGGCGCCGGCGCCGAGGCGCTCGGCCGCCTCGACGATCAGCTCAAGCGATCGCGACGGGGGCGAGCTCGCTGCCTGCTGCATTTCCCAGCCGCACATCGGTTTCGGCGCCTTTGGTGTAGGCGCGTACTTCCCAGACTGTGGTTGCTTTCTCTGAGAATAATTGTTTCCAGAATTCGGGAGCCCGCACCGTGCAATGGGCATTTTCGCCGTTGGGCAGGCGCTTCACGGCCGGATGGCAGGCGACGCTGGCGAAGACGAAACGGCTGGCGAGCGCGAATAGCTCCCCCACGATCCACGGCAGGTCGTCCTCCGGGCAATGCTCGAGGACGTCGGTGCAGATCACGCCGTCGTGCTTGGCGGTGGGCGCCCGGGAGAACGGCTCGTAGGCGGGGTCGTAGCAGTCGACGCGCTCGACATCCCAGTACTCCTGCACGCTTTGCCAGCGCTCCGCGCCGTTTTCGGCTAGGCGCAGCGGCCGGTACTGGCTGCCTTTGCCGCTGCCGTAATCGAGAATCGAGCGCGCCCCGGTCTGCGCGACGAGGCGGCGCACGTGATGCGCCTGCGGCACCAGGCTCGCGCCCGGGAAGGTGCGCTCCGCGGGGATGCCGCGGATGACTTCGCCGCGCGCGTGCATCTCGCGATACAGGTCGAGCAGGCGACGATAGCGCGCGCTCGGGTTGCGCCGGCTGTAGCTCGCGATCCCCATGGCGCGGAATTCTAATCAATTAGCAAACTTGTAAGCCGAGCGGAATCCCGTAAACTGCCCAGCCATCATGTCGACGCCCGCCACGCCCGGTTCTGTGCGCCGCCCACAGCGGCGGCGTCTCGGCGAAGTGCTGGTGACGGAAAAGGTCATCACCGAGGAACAGCTCAAGCTCGCCCTGGATGAGCAGAAGCGCTCGGGCAGGCGCCTGGGCCGCGCGCTCTCCGATCTGGGCTTCGCTACCGAGGAGAAGATCGCGCAAGCCCTGGCGCGCCAGCTCAACCTGCGCTACGTCGATCTCAGGCAGCACAATTTCACGAGCAAGGTGGTGATGAAGCTGCCCGAAACCGCGGCGCGCCGCTTCCGCGCCGTGGTGCTCGAGGAGCGCGACGGCGCGATGAGCGTGGCGATGGCCGATCCGACGGACCTGATCGCCTTCGACGAGCTTGGCCGGCTCCTGAAGAAGGACATCGAGCCGGTGGTGGTGGCCGAGAATCAGCTGCTGCAGTCGCTAGACCAGGTCTACCGGCGCACCGAAGAGATCACCGGCCTCGCCAAGGAGCTGCAGCAAGACCTGGGCGACAACCTGGTCGATTTCGGAGCGCTCGGCGCCACGCTGGGCGCCGAGGACGCGCCGGTGGTCAAGCTGCTGCAATCGCTGTTCGAGGACGCGACCCAGGTGGGCGCTTCCGACATCCACGTCGAGCCGCAGGAGGACAAGCTCAGGATCCGCTTTCGCATCGATGGCCAGCTGCACGCGCAAACCGAGTCCGACCCGCGCATCGCGCCGGCGCTTGCGCTGCGCCTGAAGCTCATGTCGGGTCTGGACATCTCGGAGAAGCGCCTGCCGCAGGACGGGCGCTTCAACGTCCTGGTGCGCCAGCAGCCGGTCGACGTGCGTATCTCCACCATGCCGACGAGCAACGGCGAGTCGGTGGTGATGCGCCTGCTCCACCGCTCGAGCGGCCTGCTCGGCCTCGACACCATCGGCATGCCCGAGGCGATGCTCGCGCGCTTTCGCACCATCATCGGCCGGGCGAGCGGCATGGTGCTGGTCACCGGGCCTACCGGCAGCGGCAAGACCACCACGCTCTACGGCGCGTTGAACGAGCTCAACACGCCGGCGCGCAAGATCATCACGGTCGAGGACCCGGTCGAATACCGGGTGCGCGGGCTGAACCAGATCCAGGTCAACGAAAAGATCGAGCTCAGCTTCGCCACCGTGCTGCGCTCGGTGCTGCGCCAGGACCCCGACGTGATCCTGATTGGCGAGATGCGCGATACCGAGACCGCACAGATCGGGCTGCGCGCCGCCATCACCGGCCACATGGTGTTTTCCACCCTGCACACGCGCAGCGCCGCGTCGGCTCCCGTGCGCCTGCTCGACATGGGCGTGCCGCGCTTCATGGTCGCCACCTCGCTGCAGGCCGTGATCGCGCAGCGCCTGGTGCGCCTGATCTGCGAGGCCTGCATCGAGGACTACGCACCGATGCCGCAGGAGACCGCCTTCGTCGCCGCCAACAGCTTCCCGGGAATCAGCACCTTCAAGCGGGGCAGGGGCTGCGGCCACTGCAACGGGACCGGCTACCGCGGGCGCAGCGGCGTCTATGAAATGCTCGAGATGACGCCGCAGCTCACCGAAGCGGTGGTGCGCGAGGACCTCACCGCATTCGTCCGCGCTGCCGAGGCGCAGATGGCCGGGCACGGCTTCATCTACCATGCGGCAGCGATCGCTGCCGCTGGCCGCACCACGCTGCACGAGGTGATGCGCATCGGCCACTCCGAGGATTAGCGTGCCGCAGTTCGCCTACCAGGGCCGCAATGCGCGCGGCGAGCTGGTCAAAGGCGTGCTGGAAGGCGCCACCAGCGGCGCCGTAGCCGACCAGCTGTTCAGCACCGGCATCACCCCGGTCCACATCAACGAGGCCGGAGCGGCCGCGGCCGGCGGGCAAAAGCGCGTCGAGCTGCGGCTGGGGGAGCCGAAGGTCGAGCTCTCGGATCTCATGCTGTTCTCGCGCCAGATGCACACCCTGCTCAAGGCCGGGGTGCCGATCATCCGGGCGCTGGCCGGCCTGCAGGAATCCTCCCAGAACGCCACCCTCGCCAAGGTCGTAGGCGAGGTCCGAGACGGCCTCGAGTCCGGGCGCGAGCTGTCCCTCGCCATGCGCGCTCATCCGAAGGTGTTCTCCGGCTTCATGATCAACATGGTGCGCGTGGGCGAAATGACGGGGCGCCTGGACGAGGTGTTCCTGCGGCTGTACGAGTTCTTCGCCTTCGAGAAGAAGATGCGCGAGGACATCCGCGGCGCGCTGCGCTACCCGATGCTGGTGATCATCGCGCTGGCGGTGGCGATGTTCATCGTCAACATCTTCGTCATCCCGGCGTTCGCCAAGATGTTCGCCAGCTTCAAGACCCAGCTGCCGCTGATGACGCGGGTGCTGATCGCGGTCTCCGACGCCTTCGTCGCCTACTGGCCGCTGATGATCGTGGTGCTCATCGCGGCGATCGTCGGCGCCCGCGCCTATCTCACCGCGCCAAAGGGGCGCTATCGCTGGGACTGGCTCAAGCTGCGGCTGCCGGTGGTGGGCACGCTGATCCACAAGGCGACGCTCGCGCGCTTCTCGCGCGGCTTCGCGCTCGCCGGCAAGAGCGG
>DASQGB010000025.1:0-12656 GCA_035632815.1 Burkholderiales bacterium
TGCTCATAGACATCGAGCATGGCCCCGGCAATGCGCTTGTCGCGCAATGCGTGGACGAGCGCGTCCTCCTGCACGACCGCGCCGCGGCCGACATTGACGAGCCACGCCGTCGGCTTCATGGAGGAGAGCATGCGCTCATCGAACAGATGGTGAGTCTGCGGCGTAAGCGGGCAGGTCACCACCACGAAGTCGCTCGATGAAACGAGCGGCAGGAGCGCCGAGGGCTCGGCTTCGGAGGGCAGCCGGTCGAGCCGCCGCTGGTTGCCGAGCACGCGCATACCGAACCCCTGACGGGCGATTCTCGCCAGTCGCCGGCCAATCTCGCCTACGCCCACGATGCCGAGCGTCATGCCGGCGATCTCGTGGCTGCCGGCGCCCAAAGCGCGTGCGCCATCCCACTTGCCGCTGCGCAGCTCATTGCTGATGGCGAGCACATTACGCGCGAGCATCAGCATCGCCATAGCGCAGTACTCGGCTACCGATTGCGCATTGCCGCCGGGGAGATTGGCGACCATCACTCCGCGGGCCGAAGCTTCGGCGAGCGGCACGAGATCGGTTCCGGTTCCATGGACCACGATCGCGCGCAAGCGCGGCGCCGCCTTGACGATGTCGTCGGGCAGCTTGCTGCGAGTGATGATCCCATCGGCGTCGCGCGCCAGGCGCCGTATCGTCGCCGGGTCGCTGTCGGGCGCGCGCAGCACCTCGGCAGCGCGCGCCAGCAGCTCTTCGCCCGCCGCGGCGATCGGATCGCTGATCAGGACACGATGCACGTCCTCAATCGACCTTGAGCCTGGCGTCGGCTACCAGCTTGGACCAGCGCGCCAGATCGGCACGCATCAGCTCCTCGAGCTTGCCGGGGCTGGGGTCTGTAGGCTCGGCGCCTTGCTGCAGGAACTTCTCGCGCAGGGCGGGAGACTGCAGCGCTGCGTTGGTGGCCGAGCGCAGGCGCTCCGCGACCGCGGCCGGGATGCCCGCCGGCGCGAACAGCGCATACCAGGTGTCGGTCTGGTAGGCCGGCACGCCCGCCTCGGCGATGGTAGGAATCTCCGGCGCCGCCGCCGAGCGCCGCGAGCTCGCAAGCGCGATTGCCTTCAGCTTGCCGGCGCGCACGTGCGGAAGAGTTGGGAGCAGGCCGTCCACCGTGAGCTGGATCTGGCCCGCCAGCAGGTCGGTGCGCGATTGCGTGCTGCCCTTGTAAGGGACGTGGATGAGCTCGATGCCGGTGAGCGACTTCAAGAGCTCCATATTGAGGTGGGTCGACGATCCGTTGCCCGACGAGCCGTAGAACACCTGGTTGCTCCGTGCATGGGTGATCAGCTCCTGGACCGTGTTCGGCGGGAAAGCGGGATGCGCGACCAGCAACTGGTGGGTATCGGCAACGCGGGCAATGACCGTGAAATCCCTTATCGCGTCGTAAGACAATTTTGGACGCAGCGCCGCGTTGGCGATGTGCGAAGCGCTCGTATGCAGCAGCGTCTGCCCATCCGGCGCGCCGCGGGCCACTGCTTCCGTGCCGATCGTGCCGCCGGATCCCGGACGGTTCTCGACGATGACAGCAACGCCAAGAGGCTTCGAAAGCTCTTCGGCCAGGAGTCTCGCGAGCGTATCGCCGGTGCCGCCCGCGGCGAGCGGTACGACGATTTTGATGGGACGAGAAGGAAAGTTCTGCGCCACCGCAACCACTGAAAACAGTGTCAGCACCAGTCCGGCAAAGGCGCGATGCATGACCAGCTTCACTCCCGGAACCCGGGGTACCTTCTTTCGACCAGGCGCAGCAGCCCCGCCCATTCCAGCTCGCCGATGCGCCGGCGCTGCCCGGGCTTGTAGCGATCGTTGGTGGTTTTTATGGTTTTCTCGCCGGGGATGTTCAGCTCCGCATTCGAGGCAACCGCGAGCATTTGCGCCTGGCAGGCGCGCTCGAGCCAGTACAGCGTGACGAAAGCTTCGGGAATGGTGCTGCCCACCGCGAGCAGGCCGTGGTTGCGCAGGACCATGGCGACGTGATCGCCCAGGTCGGCGACCAGCCGCTTCTGCTCATCGAGATCCACCGCCGGGCCCTCGTAGTCGTGATAGCCGACGCCGGAAAAGAACATCGAGTTCTGGGTCAGCGGCAGCAGCCCGCATTTCATCGCCGACACGGCCATGCCCGCCGGCGTGTGGGTATGTATCACGCAGGCCACGTCCGGGCGGCCGCGGTGCACCGCGCTGTGGATGACGAAGCCGGCGTGGTTGATGCCGTAGCCGGTGCCCGAGTCCTGCACCACGGCTCCGTCGAAATCGATCTTCACCAGGCTGGAGGCGGTGATCTCGTCGTAGGTCATGCCGTAAGCGTTGATCAGGAAGTGGCCTTCCTCGCCGGGCACGCGCGCCGAGATGTGGTTGTAGACCAGGTCGTCCATGCGGTAATGGTGGACCAGGCGGTAGCAAGCGGCGAGATCGACGCGCGTTTGCCATTCCTCGCCCGACACGCGCTCGCGCATCGACTTGATTCGCAACTGGGACAGGTCGCTCATGCCCGTATTATGCCTGCCCGAGGGAAAGCCTATAATTTGGCGCGATGAAAATCCTGGTCGGCGTCAAGCGCGTAGTCGACTTCAACGTCAAGGTGCGGGTCAAGGGCGACGGCACCGGGGTCGAGACCGCGAACGTGAAGATGTCGATGAATCCCTTCGACGAGATCGCGGTCGAGGAGGCGGTGCGCCTGAAGGAGGCCGGCGTGGCGACCGAGATCGTCGCCGTGTCCTGCGGCGCGCAGGCCTGCCAGGAGACGCTGCGCACCGCGCTCGCCATCGGCGCCGACCGCGCGATCCTGGTCCAGACCGACGCCGAGTTGCAGCCCCTCGCGGTCGCGAAGCTCTTGAAAGCCATTTGTCTCAAGGAAAACCCAAACCTGGTGGTGCTGGGCAAGCAGGCGATCGACGACGACTGCAACCAGACCGGCCAGATGCTCGCCGCGCTCATGGCATGGCCTCAGGCGACTTTCGCGTCAAAAATAAAACTTTCTAATGGCAAAGCTGAGGTCACCCGCGAGGTGGACGGCGGCCTCGAGACGATCTCGATCAGGCTGCCGGCCGTGGTGACCACCGACCTGCGCCTGAACGAGCCGCGCTACGTCACGCTGCCGAACATCATGAAGGCGAAGAAGAAGACTCTCGAGACGCTGCAGCCGGCGGCGCTCGGCGTCGACGTCGCGCCACGCCTGGCCACGCTGAAGGTCGTGGAGCCTGCGAAGCGCAAGTCGGGCATCAAGGTGGCCGATGCCTCGGCGCTCGTCGAAAAGCTGCGCAACGACGCGAAAGTCATCTGAGATGGCGGTCCTCGTCGTAGCCGAGCACGACCACCGGACGATCAGGAAAGCCACGCTCAATTGCGTCGCGGCGGCGCAGAAGCTCGGCGCCGATATCCACGTGCTCGTCGCCGGCCACAATGCGGGCGAGGCGGCGAAGGCCGCCTCGCAGATCGCGGCGGTGAAGAAGGTGCTGCACGCAGACGCTGCGCATCTGGGCGACTTCCTGGCGGAGAACATCGCTGCCTTGATTGTCGGTCTTGCCAAGGCCTACAGCCACCTGCTGGCGCCGGCAACCTCCAACGGCAAGAACATCATGCCGCGCGTCGCTGCGCTGCTCGACGTGCAGCAGATCTCGGAGATCGTGGCGATCGACGGCGCCGATACCTTCGTGCGCCCAATTTATGCCGGCAACGCCCTCGCGACGGTGAAGTCGAAGGACCCGATCAAGGTCATGACGGTTCGGACCACTGCTTTTGACGCCGTCGCCGCCACCGGAGGGTCCGCCCAAATCGAAAGCGTGAACCCTCCCGCCGACAGCGGACTGTCTGCGTTCGTCAATCGGGAAGTCGCGAAGTCGGAGCGGCCCGAGCTCACGTCGGCCAAGATCATCGTCTCGGGCGGCCGCGGCATGGGCTCGGGCGACAACTTCACCAAGGTGCTCGAGCCGCTTGCCGAGCGCCTCGGTGCCGCGATGGGCGCTTCGCGCGCGGCCGTGGACGCCGGATTCGTGCCCAACGACTGGCAAGTCGGCCAGACCGGAAAGATCGTCGCGCCCGACCTTTACGTGGCGGTAGGCATCTCGGGGGCCATCCAGCACCTCGCCGGGATGAAGGACAGCCGGGTGATCGTTGCCGTCAACAAGGACGAGGAAGCGCCGATATTCCAGGTGGCGGACTACGGCGTGGTGGGCGATCTCTTCCAGATCGTGCCGCAACTGGTCGAGGAGCTGAAGAAATGAGCAGCTACACCGCGCCTCTCCGGGACATGCGGTTCGCGCTCAACGAGCTCGCCGGGATGGCTGAAGTGGCGAAGCTCCCAGGCTATGACGAGGCGACCCCGGACACGGTCGATGCTATCCTCGAGCAAGCCTCGAAGTTCTCTTCAGAAGTACTTGATCCAATTAATTATTCTGGTGACCAGGAAGGCTCGAAATGGAGCGCGGGCGAGGTCCGCACGCCCAAGGGCTTCCGCGACGCCTATCGGCGCTTCTGCGACGGCGGATGGAACGCGCTGCCCTTTGAAGCCGAATGGGGCGGCCAGGGCCTGCCCAGGCTGGTGTCCACGCCGGTGCAGGAGATGTGGAAGAGCTCGAACCTGAGCTTCTCCCTTTGTCCCCTGCTGACGCAGGGCGCCATCGAGGCGCTGCTGCTGCGCGGCTCGGATGAGCTGAAGCAGGCCTACCTGCCGAAGATGGTCGAGGGCAAGTGGGCCGGCACCATGAATCTCACCGAGCCCCAGGCGGGGTCGGACCTGTCCTTGGTCCGCACGAAAGCCGAGAGGGCAGGCGGGCACTATCTCGTTTCCGGCCAGAAGATCTTCATCACCTACGGCGAGCACGATCTCACCGAGAACATCGTTCACCTGGTGCTCGCCCGCACTCCCGAGGCGCCTGAAGGCGTCAAGGGGATCTCGCTGTTCATCGTGCCGAAGTTCATTCCGGACAAGGATGGCTCCCCGGGCGAGCGCAATGGCGCCCGCTGCGCGTCGATCGAGCACAAGCTCGGCATCCACGCCAGCCCGACCGCGGTCATGGTTTACGACAAGGCCGTCGGCTACCTCGTCGGCGAGGAGAACCGCGGCCTGGAGACCATGTTCATCATGATGAACGCGGCGCGCTTCGCCGTGGGCCTGGAAGGCGTGGCGATCGCCGAGCGGGCGTTCCAGCGCGCGCTCGCGTTCGCAAAGGAGCGGCTGCAGGGGCGCGACCTCGTCGAGGGGGGCAAGGCGGTCCCGATCATCCGCCATCCGGACGTGCGGCGCATGCTGATGCTGATGAAGTCGCAGACCGAGGCGATGCGCGCGCTCGCCTACACCACCGCCGCGTCCCTGGATTTTTCCCAGAAATCTCCCGATGAAAAAGAGAGGATTCGGCATCAGGCCTTCGTCGACCTGATGATCCCGGTAGTGAAGGGCTGGTGCACCGAGACCGGCATAGAGATCGCGTCCCTGGGCGTGCAGGTGCACGGCGGCATGGGCTTCGTCGAGGAAACCGGCGCCGCCCAATACCTGCGCGACGCGAGGATCACCACCATCTACGAGGGCACGACCGGCATCCAGGCGATGGACCTCGTCGGGCGCAAGATCGCGCGCGAAGGCGGCGCGACGGCGAGGCAATGGCTGTCGCAGCTGAAGAAGCTCGATGCCGAGCTGGCGCGTTCCGCAAACCCTGATATTCAAAGCATCAGAAGCCACCTGTCCAAAGGCACGCAGGCGGTCGCCGACTGCGTCGATTTCATCGTCGCGGCGAAGGATCCGCGCGCTGCGTTCGCCGGCGCGGTGCCGTTCCTCAAGCTGATGGGCATCGTCGCCGGCGGCTGGCAGATGGCGCGCTCGGCGCTGGTTTGCGAAAGGAAACTGGCTTCAAAGGAAGCCGATGCATCCTTCCACCAGGCAAAAATCGCCACCGCGCGCTTCTATGGCGACCACGTCCTGGTGCAGGCGGGCGCGCTGCGCGACACCGTGGTCAGCGGCGCCGCGGGCGTGATGGCCCTGTCCGAGGATCAGTTCCTGGCGGCCTAGCTTCGCAGACCGAACAGCCGCCTGATCTTGCCGAGCAGGCGCTTGTCCTCGCTCTGCGTGTCTTCGCGCGCGAGGGCGAACGCCTGGCGGGCCTGCTCCATCCCGGGGCGCCGCGCCCCTGCCACGCGCTGCACCTCTTCGGCGATCTCCGGTCGCGTCGAGAGCAGCCCCTGGAAGGACGCGCGGTCGAGGCGGTAGCACTCCACGTCGGTCTTGGCGATCACCGTAGCGCTGCGGGCATCGCCGCTGAGCAACGCCATCTCGCCGAAGAATTCGCCGGCGCGCACCGTGCCGATGACGCGCGGCGCGCTGCCCGGGGATTCGATCAGCACCTCGGCCTCGCCGAAGGCGACGACGTACAGCCAGTGGGCGGGGTTGCCCTGCTTGGTGATGATGTCGCCGCGGGCGAACGGGGCGTATTGCAGGTTCTCGGCGATGTCGCCCTTTTCGCTTTCGGAAACGCCGGCGAACAGATTCACGCCGTTCAGCACCTGCAGCCGGCGCGTCAGCTCGCGCTTGCGCACCGTCTCGGCGTGGGCCTCGTCGCGCTGCACGGCGTGGACGGTGGTCTGCGGCTCCGCCATGCGGATCCCGGCGCGCTGCAGCGTGGCGAAGAGATGCACGCGCACCATCGAATCGGTAGTGTCGTCCTCGAGCAGATCGGTAAGGAAGTAGCGCAGCTGGTAGCGCAGGTTGCCCGACTCGAAGCCGTACAGCACGCAGCTCGACGCGGGGGTGCGCGCGACGTTGGGAATCGCCAGCTCGCGCATCTCGTCGTCTACGGTGGCGATGACCCGCGCAGGCGGCACGCCCGGGTCGACCATGAAGTTGAGGATGCGGCGCCACTGGCGCGGCGAGCCGTCGCGCCGGCCCAGAATGGCGACGCGCGACTTCATCAGCATGCTGTTCGGGACCACCACCGTTTCCCAGTTGCGGGTCTCGATCAGCGTCGAGCGCCAGCGGATGTCGCGCACCCGGCCGCTGAGGTCGTCCAGCTTGATCCAGTCGCCGACCTGCACCGAATGGTCGACCTGGATGGCGAGGCCGCCGAGCACGTTGCCGAGCGTGTCTTGCATGGCGAAGGCGATGACGGCGGTGAGGATCGCCGAGGTGGTGACCAGGCTCGACAGGTCGACGCCCGCGCCGCGCAGCTGGACGAAGCCGTAGCCGACGTAGGCCAGGATGATCGCCAGGTCTTCGATGATGCGCGCCGGGTGGCGGCCGAAGAGGGGCAGCAGCAGCCTGAAGATGGCGAAGCCGAACAGGCGGATCAGGGCGACCGCCATGACTATGCGGAATATCGTGTGCTGCACCTTGGCGGCGACCGCGAAATCGAGCGCAAACACCGCCGCGGCGGCAGCCTGCCCGATCAGGCCGAGCAGAAACAGCCAGAGGGTGTTGAGGAACACGCCGCGCTCGTGCGGCCGGAAGCGCAGCAACAGCACGCTCAGGACCAGCGCCATCATCATCAGCCACGGCGCTTCCGGGCTCCAGAAGGGAAAGGCGGCGTCGCTCAAGATTTTTCTTCTCCCACAACGCCATTCTATCGGGAAGCCGCCCCACTGTAGCGGAACGACGACAACAGTTTCCGGTTTTTGCTACGAAATAGTTGGCAAACGGCGGAACGCCGGGGCACGCCTTTGCGCGATGATTGTCCATCGAGCATGGCCACGATTCTGGTTGCGGACGATAACTGGGCGAACCGCCATGCCCTGGCGGCGCTGCTGGAGAGCGCCGGATACCGCGTCCTCACTTCGTCCGACGGGCGCGAAGCGCTGGCGAGCGCCCACCGCGAGCGTCCCGAGCTGGTGATTTCCGACGTGCTCATGCCGATGATGGACGGCTACGAGCTCGCCCGCTGTCTGAAGCTCGATCCTGCGACTGCGGCGACCAGCGTGATCTTCTATACCGCCTATTTCGGCGGGCACGAGGCGAAGGAGCTGGCGCAAGCCCACGGCGTGGCGCGCGTGCTGGCGAAGCCGTCGGACAACGACGTGATCCTGCGCGAGGTCGCCGAGGCGCTGGCGACGCGGCCGGATGTGCCGGCGCAGGTCCCGCCGGACCTCGAACGCGACCACCTGCGCGTCATGGTGGACCAGCTGCTGGAGAAGACCGGGACGCTGGAAGCGCAGCAGGGCCGCATCGAGCGCCTGAACCGCACCCTCGGGGTGCTCAGCGCGGTGAATGCGCTGATCGTGCGCGCCTCGGACCGCCAGGCGCTGCTCGACGAGGCCTGCCGCATCGCGGTGGAGAAGGGCGGCTTTCGTCTCGCGGCGGTCGGGTTGCTCGACGGGCGCGCGCAGGCGCTGCGCCAGGCGGCTTGCGCCGGCGAAGGCAGCGCGGTACGGCAGCTCCAGCAGCTCAAGCTCGGCGCCCGGGCGGTGGTCTGGAACGACACCGACAGCGGGTCGTTCGTCGCCTTGCCGCTCATCGTCACCGGCGACACCGTGGGCGTTCTGCTGCTGTACGCGCGGGTGCGCGATTTCTTCGACGAGGAGGAGATGCGCCTGCTCCACGAGCTGGCGGGCGACATCTCCTTCGCCCTGCATCACCTGCAGCAGAAGGCGCGGATGGACTACCTCGCCTACCACGATTCGCTCACCGACCTGCCGAACCGGAGCCTCTTCACCGACCGCATGACCCAGGCGCTGAACGCCGCGCGGCGCGAAAAGCGCTTCGCCGCCGCCATGTTCCTCGACATCGAGCGCTTCCGCATGGTGAACGAAACCTTCGGCCGCAAGTCCGGCGATGACCTGCTGCGCCAGTTGGGCGCGCGGCTGCGCCAGGTGGCGCGCGACCAGGACACCGTGGCGCGCGTAGGCGCCGACCGCTTCGCGATCGCCGTTGCCGGCTTCGATCACCCCGGGGAAACCACGCACTGGCTGATCGACCGGCTGAACCAGGCGTTTGCCCGCCCCTTCGCCGTCGACGGCGTGGAGCTGGTGATGAACGCAAAGGCCGGCGTCGCGGTGTTTCCCACCGACGGGGAGTCGACCGAAACGCTGTGCGCCAACGCGGAAACCGCGCTGGCGGGCGCCAAGCAGAGCGACCAGCGCTATCTGTTCTATGCCCCCGCGATGAACGCGCGTGTCGCCGAGTCGCTCGCCATGGAGAACCGGCTGCGGCGCGCGCTCGAAGAGGGCCGCCTCGCGCTGCACTACCAGCCCAAGATCGACGTTCAGACCGGCGCGGTGGCGGGCTTGGAGGCCCTGATCCGCTGGAACGACGCCGAGTTCGGCGCGGTGCCGCCGGCCAAGTTCGTGCTTCTGATGGAGGAGACCGGGATGATCCTCTCCGCGGGGCGCTGGGCGCTGCGCCGCGCGGTCGAGGACATCCGGCACTGGCAGGCCATCGGCATCAAGGTGCCGCGCGTCTCGATCAACGTGTCCGCGATCCAGCTCAGGCAGAAGGATTTCGTCGAATCGGTGCTGCAGGCGATCGCCGGATTCGGCCGCGGCCAGCTGCTGCTCGACCTCGAGATCACCGAGAGCGTGCTGGTCGACGACATCGAGGAGAGCACGCGCAAGCTGCAGACGCTGCGGCGCGCCGGCATCGAGGTCTCGGTAGACGATTTCGGCACCGGCTATTGCTCGCTCAGCTACCTCGCGCGGTTGCCGGTCGACACCCTGAAGATCGACCGCAGCTTCGTGGTGCGCATGGGCGATGCAGGCTATCCGCGCAACATCGTGGCGATGATCGTCTCGCTCGCCCACACGCTCGGGCTCAAGGTCATCGCCGAGGGGGTGGAGGACGACGACCAGGTGCGGCTGCTGCGCCAGCTCGGCTGCGACCAGATCCAGGGCTTCTACGTCAGTCAGGCGGTTCCCGCCGACGAGATCGAGGCGCTGCTGCGCCCCGCCGCCGAGGTTTCCCTGCGCCGCAGGCTGGCCGCCGCCTAGCTATAGCCCTTTCTGAGAGGGTTGCTGCGGTGGAGACCTCCGATCAAACGTTTTATGCGCGCACCTTCGCGCTGCTCACGCTGTTCCTGCTCGGTTACCTGCTCTATCAGATCCTGACGCCGTTTTTCGCGCCGATTGCCTGGGCGCTGTTCATCGCGTTTCTCATCCAGCCGGTGCACGCCTGGCTCGTGCGCAAGCTGGGCGGGCGCGCCAGCTTATCGTCCGCGCTGCTCACCTTCGCGACGTTGCTGATCCTCGTCGGTCCGCTCACCGCGCTGGGCGCCGCCTTTGCGGCCCAGGTCGCCGACCTGCTGCGCTACGCGCAGGAGCTCGCCGCCGAACACAAGCCCGCCGGGCCCTCCGATCTCGCCACCTTGCCGGTCGTCGGTCCGGCAGTCGTGTGGCTGCAGGAATCCGTGGGCATCTCGCTCGCGCAGATCCAGAGCTGGGCCGTGGAAGGCGCGCGCACAGTTCTCAGGTCTCTCGCCTCGTTGGGGCGGCAGGCCGTTCTGGGAGCGCTCGGCACGGTCGTCGGTTTCGTAATGATGATGTTCATCCTCTTCTTTGCGATCCGGGACACGAGATCGATGTTCGCGGCGTTGCGCGCACTCATCCCGATGTCCGCCGTGGAGAGGGCACGCCTCTTCAACCATCTCGGTTCGGTCACCCGCGCCCTGGTCTACGGCACCGGCGTCACCGCATTGACCCAGGGCGCGCTCGTCGCCATCGGCTTCGCGATCGTCGGGCTGCCGTCGCCGATCGTCTTCGGTGTCCTCGCGGCGCTGCTGGCACTGGTGCCCTTGGCGGGTACGCCGGTGGTCTGGGTGCCCGCCGTAATCGTGCTGGGCCTTCAAGGGCGCTGGTATGCGGCGCTGTTCCTGCTCATCTGGGGAGGCTTCGTCGCCACCATCGACAACGTGTTGCGTCCGCTCCTGGTCTCAGGCCGCGCGCAGGTCGGCACGCTCACCGTTTTCCTCGGCGTATTGGGCGGCATCTCGGCGTTCGGGCCGATCGGAGTGATCCTCGGGCCGCTCGTCCTCGCGCTCGCCATCGCGCTCATCCGCTTCGCGCTCGAGGAGCGTCGAGCGGAAGCCGACGCCACGCCGCGCTAGCTACATGTTCGGGTAGTTCGGGCCGCCGCCGCCCTCGGGGGTCACCCAGACGATGTTCTGGAACGGGTCCTTGATGTCGCAGGTCTTGCAGTGCACGCAGTTCTGCGCGTTGATTTGCAGGCGCGGCTTGGTGTCGAGGTCGACGAACTCGTAGACCCCGGCCGGGCAATAGCGCTGCTCGGGCCCGGCATACTTTTTCAGGCTCTGCAGCGCGAGGCGCGGGTCCTTCAGAATGAGGTGCGCCGGCTGGTCCTCGTTGTGGTTGGTGTTCGAGATGAACACCGAGGACAGGCGCTCGAAGCTCACCACGCCGTCGGGCTTGGGGTAGGCGATAGGCGAAAACTTGCTCGCCGGACGCGTCTGGTCGTGATCCCAGCCCTTGTGATGCAGCGTCCAGGGCGCTCTTCCGCGGAGGAGGACCTGGTCGATTGCCACCATCAGAGTGCCGGTATAGAGGCCCCTGGACATCCACGGCTTGAAGTTGCGCGCGCGGTGCAGCTCGTCGTGGAGCCAGCTTGCGCGGAAGGCCTCGGGGTAGGCGCCAAGCTCGTCGCCCGCGCGGCCTGCCTTCAACGCCGCGTGCGCCGCTTCCGCGGCCAGCATGCCGGACTTCATCGCCGCGTGGCTGCCCTTGATGCGCGAGGCGTTCAGGAAGCCGGCGTCATCGCCGATCAGCGCGCCGCCGGGGAACACCAGCTTGGGTAACGATTGCAGCCCGCCCGCAGTGATGGCCCGGGCGCCGTAAGCGATTCTCTTTCCTTGTTCAAATGTCTGCCTGATTTCCGGATGCGTCTTGAACCGCTGGAATTCCTCGTACGGCGACAAATAAGGATTGGCGTAGCCCAGGCCGACGACGAAGCCGACCGCCACCTGGCGGTTCTCGAGGTGGTACAGGAACGAGCCGCCATAAGTGTCGGCGTCGAGCGGCCAGCCGGCGGTATGGATCACCAGCCCGGGCTGGTGCCGCTCGGCGGCGACCTCCCACAGCTCCTTCAGCCCGATACCGTACACCTGCGGATCGGCGCCCTGCCGCAGCGCGAACTTCGACTCGAGCTGCTTGCCGAGGTGACCTCGGCAGCCCTCGGCGAAGAGGGTGTACTTTCCGTGCAGCTCCATTCCCGGCTGGTAGGCGCCGGTCCGTTCTCCCTTCCTGTCGATGCCGAGGTCGCCGGTGGCAACCCCCTTCACGCGCTCGCCCTCGTAGAGAATCTCGGCGGCGGCGAAGCCGGCGAAAATCTCCACGCCGAGGCTTTCGGCGTGCTTGCCGAGCCAGCGGCACAAGTTGCCCAGGCTGATCACGTAGTTGCCGTGATTCCTGAAGCAGGCGGGGAGCATGAAGCCCGGCGTCTTCAGCGAAGATCGCTGCGAAAGGAACAGGAAGCGGTCTTCGCTCACCGGCGTATGGAGGGGCGCGCCCTGCTCCTTCCAGTCCGGGATGAGTTCGGCGAGCGCGCGCGGATCGATCACCGCGCCCGACAGGATGTGCGCACCGACTTCCGATCCCTTCTCCAGCACGCAGACGGAGGTTTCCGCGGAAAGCTGCTTCAGGCGGATCGCAGCGGCGAGGCCGGCCGGACCGGCACCGACGATCACTACGTCGTACTGCATCGATTCCCG
>DASQGB010000026.1:0-2517 GCA_035632815.1 Burkholderiales bacterium
CGCGTTTCTAGGACTTTCGCGGCGCTGCTGGTCGCCGTCGACGTCGGCCACCATTACACGGCCCCGGGCGTCGTCTCGGCGAGCGGCAAGGCCGAGCTCGAGTTCAACCTCGAGCTCGCCTACGAAGTGCGCAAGTACCTGAACGACGCCGGCTTCGCGGTCCGCATGATCGAGGAGCGCCCGCTTTACGATCGCACCGCGGCGGCCGCCGGAGCAGACCTCTTCGTCTCCATCCACCACGATTCGGTGAGGCCGGAATACCTGCCGGTCGCCGCCAGCTTCTCCGGGTATTCGCTTTTCATTTCGCGCCTGAATCCACAGCCGCAGAAGAGCCTCGCCTGCGCCTCGGCCATCGGCTCGCAGCTGCGCGCCGCCGGCCTTGTGCCATCGCGTTATCATGCCGACCCCGTGCTGGGAGAGGACCGGCCCTTCGCGGACGAGCTCAACGGCGTGCATTTCTTCGACAACCTCGCGGTCGCGCGGACCGCATCCATGCCCTCGGTGCTGGTCGAGGCCGGCGTGATCGTCAACGCGGACGAGGAGCGGCGTCTGGCCGACCCCGAAGTGCGCGGCCGGATCGCGCGCGCCATCGCCGGCGGCGTCAAGGCATGCCTGCCGTGAGACTGTGCTTAGCATTGGTTTTAATCCTTCCCTCTGTTACTTATGCAGATCTTTTTCGCTGGATAGATCCCGAGACCGGATCGCCAAAGTTCTCCAACTCGCCGCCGCCGTGGTACGGCGACCCGCTGCGCGAGCGCAATGCGCCGGCGGTCGAGGTGCTGCCCTTCAAGGAGGCGGGCAGGCCGCGCTCCGCCGACCCGGTGCAGGGTTCTTCCGCGGTCGCCCTGCTCGAGGCGCGGCGGCGAGAGCTGCTCGGCGCGCTGCAGCGCCCCGACCTGCAGCGCGGCGCGCAGAACCTGCAGTGGCAGCTCGAGGGATTGCAGGCGGTTTCGGCCGAGCTCGACCGGCTTGATCCCAGGGGCGCGGCGGCGCGCAGGCTCGAGATGCAGGACGCGATGAACAAGCTGCGCCAGCGGCTGGATGCGGCGGCGCGATGAGTCTGGGCAGCCTGCGCGAGCTCGAGCGGCGGGTGGGCGAGGAGGTCGGCGTGTCGCCCTGGATCGAGGTGAGCCAGGAGCGCATCGACACCTTCGCCAAGGCGATCGAAGACTTCCAGTGGATCCACGTCGACCCCGCCCGCGCGCAGGGCTCGCCGTTCGGCGGCACCATCGCGCACGGCTTTCTCACCCTGTCGCTGCTGTCGCGCCTGTCGGAGATGACGTTTTCCTTCTCCGACCGCCGGATGGGCGTCAATTACGGCCTCAACCGCGTGCGCTTCACCTCACCGGTGCCTGCCGGCTCGCGCGTGCGCGCCCGCTTCAAGCTCCTCAGGTTCGAGCCGCTCGATGGCAACGGCGTGCAGGTCACTTGGGATACCGTCGTCGAGCGCGAGGGCTCCGACAAGCCGGCGCTCGTCGCCGAGTGGCTCGGCCGCCACTACTACTGATGAGATGGAAACACAGACCCCCCGGCTCCAACTGGGGAGAATTCGGCGCCGACGACCAGCGCGGGCGCATGAACCTCGTGACGCGCGAAAAGCTTCTGCAGGGCGTGGCCGAGGTGAAGGAGGGCATCGCCTTCTGCCTGTCGCTGCCGCTTGACTACCCCGGGGGCACTGCGCTCAATCCGCGGCGGCGGCCGCCGCGCCTTGCTTCCACCATCCGGGACGGTAAAAGCGCCGGCCGGCAGAACTTCTGCTTTCCGCTCGGCGAAGACAACCCGGATCTCACCGACGTGGTGTCCGACGACGTGGTGCTGATGACCCTGCAGTACTCGACGCAGTGGGATTCCTTCGCGCACATCGGCAGCCGCTTCGACGCCGACGGCGACGGAAGCGCGGAGATCGTGTTCTACAACGGCTTTCGCGCCGGCGAGGACGTGAAGCCGGCGGCCGAGAACCCCGCCGGCGAGCCCTGGGCGAAGTACGAGGGCACGCAGGCGAGAGCGCTCGGCATCCAGAACCTCGCCGAGCACGGCGCGCAGGGCCGCGGCGTGATGATCGACCTGCATCATCACTTCGGGCGCGAGCGGCATCCTGTTACCTACGACGACTTGATGAGGATTTTCGACAAAGACAAAGTCCAGATCGAGCGCGGCGACATGGTCTGCCTCTACACCGGATTTGCCGACGTGATTCTCGAGCTGAGAAAGAATCCCGATCCGAAGCTGCTGCACGGCACCTGCAGCGGCCTGGAGGGCCGCGACGAGCGGCTGCTGCAGTGGATCTCGGACTCGGGCCTCGCCTGCCTGATCTGCGACAACTTCGCGGTCGAGCTGATCCCCACCAGCCTCTTCAAGCCAAAGCCGCATGCGCTGATGCCGCTGCACGAGCACTGCCTGTTCAAGAACGGCATCCACCTCGGCGAGCTGTGGTATCTCACCGAGCTGGCGCGCTGGCTGCGCGAGCACCGGCGCAGCCGCTTCCTTCTCACCGCGCCGCCGCTGCGGCTGCCCGGC
>DASQGB010000027.1:0-7310 GCA_035632815.1 Burkholderiales bacterium
AGCGCGGTGGCGGTGGCGGTGCGCGGCACGTCGCCGAAGATCGCGATCTCGCCGATGATCTCGTTGCGCCCGAGCTTGTTGACGATGATCGGCCCTCTCGGCGTGGGCACGCTGATCTCGACGTCGCCCTCGATCACGATGTAGGCGGCGTCGCCCATGTCGCCGGCCTTGAACATCACCTGGCCGGGCGAGTAGGTGAGCCGCTCGCTCGAGAAGGCGAGCAGCTTCAGCATCGCCGGCTGCATCCGGGTGAAGATGGGAAACTGCCGCAGCAGCTCGACTTCCTGTTCCAGGCTCATGGCAACTCCTGTTAATGGCCGCCCAGCATCTTGTGCAGGATGCCGCCGTTGCACTTCAGGGTCTCGTAGGCGCCCTGCTCGGCCAGGCGCCCGCGATCCATCACCAGCACCAGCTCGAAGCTCCCGGCGATCTCCGCGCGGTGCAGCACCCAGGCGATGCCGCGGCCCTTGCGCTCCTCGAGGATGCCGTCTAGCACGCGCCGCTGCGAGCCGGGGTCGAGCACCGCGGTGGCCTGGTCGAGGATCAGCAGCACCGGACGCTTGAGCAGCGCGCGCACCAGCGCGATCTTCTGCCGGTCGGCGGGCGCAAGGCGCGCGCCGCCCACACCCACGTGGTAGTCGAGGCCGATCTTCACCACCAGCGGCCTCAAGCCCCGCTCCTCGAGCAGCTCGCGCACCAGCGCGGTGATGCGTGTCGTCGCCTCGGCCTGCCCGGTGACGATCTTGCCGAACAGGATGTTGTCCTGCAGCGAGGCGGCGCTGTTGTAGCGCGCCGGATCGAAGAATTCGATCGCACCGCGCAGCTCGCGCGGCAAGTGGGCTGCGAAATGACGCCGCGCCTCGATCACCCGCGCCTCGAAGCCCTCGTCGATGAGGCCCAGGCGGTGGCGCGCGGCGATCAGCTTGAAAGGCAGCGCGAGCAGCGCCTGGCGCTCGTCTTCGGCGAGCCCCTTCAGGCCGACGTCCTGCACGCGCTGCAGGATGGCCTCGAACCGCGGCAGCTCGTCCTGGTGGATGAAGCTGTACTGCGCGAAGAACTCGTGCCCGGGCGGCAGTCCGCTGAACAGCTCGACCATGGTCTCGGCAACCTTGAAGCCGGTGCGCAGCGTGAGCTCGTACATGCCGGTCTCATGCAGCACGCGCCGCACGTAGGCATGGGCGGCGAGGTTTTCCATGTCGAAAGTCCTGCCCACCGGCGTGCCGAACAGCAGGTTCTCCGCAAGCGTGGCGTTGCGGTTGTAGCGCGCCGGGTCGAAGCGCTCGACCCAGGTCTCGAGCTCGAGCGCCTGCAGGCGCTCGCGCATGTGCTGGCGCGCGGCGAGCACCTGCTCGGCGAGCCCGGGATTGCGCTCCGAGTCGGGGGCGCTGCGCAGGCCAAGCTCGAAAATGGTTTCCTCCAGGTCGACCACGCGCAGCAGGGCGATGACGCGCGCCTCCAGCGCCTCGGCGCCGGCAACGCCGGCAGCGGCGTAGTCGATCCAATCGGCGTTGACGTCGAGCACGCTGCCCCCGGTGCGCTTCGCCTCGCGCTGCTGGAATTCGTGCTCCTGCGCCGCCTCGCCCTCGTAGGTGTGCGGGCGCAGCGGCCGATGCCTGAGGCCGTAGACCACGTTTTCGCGCACCGACACCGGAAAGAGATACGCCGGTGCCCCGACATAGCCGAGCGCCCGGCCGGTCACCGCCTCCGGCGCGCGGGTGATGTCGATGCCGCCCAGCTCGATGCTGCCGCCGCTCGGCGGCACGAGGCGCGCCAGCAGCAGCGCGAGCTCGCTGGTACCCGCGCCGTGGCGCCCGACAATCCCGACGTGCTGCTCCAGCGCGGCCTCGAACGAGACGTCGTTGACCAGGCGCGCGCCCCCCTCGTCGACGAGCGACAGGTTCGACACGCGCAGGCGCCCCTTCTGCGGCAGCTGCGGCGCCTCGATCAGCGCCTGGCGCTCGGCCGGCTCGACCTGCTCTTCGGTGAAGACCTCCACCACCTGCTGGTACTTGATTTGCACGTCCAGGCGCTGCTGGTCCCAGTCGATCAGCTCCTTCACCGGCGTCGGCAGATCCTTGTAGGCAGCGATCACCGCCACCAGCGCGCCGATGTCCAGGCGCCCGACGATCACCAGGTAGCCGCCGACGGTGTAGAAGAGGAACGGCGTGACCTGCGACAGGAAATTGTTCAGGAACTTGATGAGGAATTTGCGCTGGTAGAACTCGAAGCGGATGCGGAAGATCCTCCCCAGGCGCGCGGAGATCTCGGCGCGCTCGTAATTCGAGGTGTCGTTGGCGTGGATCTCGGCGGCGCCGTCGACCACTTCGGCGATGCGGCCGGCGAGCGCGCGCGCAGTGAGCTGGCGCTCCCGGCCCAGCACCAGCAGCCGCCGGCGCAGCTTGGGGATCAAGAAGGCCTGCACTGCAACAACGCCGAGCGCGATCATTCCCAGCACGACGTGCTGGTAGAGGATGAAGAACAACGCCGTGAGCGCCTGCCCGCCGAGGAACAGCGGCGTGATCAGCGCCTCGCCGATGAAGCCCCCGAGCGGCTCGACCTCGTCCTTGATCATGGTCGCCATCTCGGCCGCCTTGACTCGGCGAAAGCGCGTCAGCGGGAAGCGCAGGATGTAGTCGAACAGCACGTAGCGCAGGCGGCGCAGCATGCGCTCGCCCATCCAGCCCTTCATGGTGTTGATCTGGTACTTGAGCCAGCCGTTTAGCACGATCAGGCCGAGGAAGATGAGCGACAGCGCCAGCAGGTAATCCAGGCGCCCGAGCTCCATGCCGAGGAAACGCGTGGTGGCGTCGGGCTGCGGGAACCTGCCTCCCTGGATCGCCTGGTTGATGATCGTCTTGGGCAGATCGAGCGAGAGGTAGTACACCACCATCGTCGCAACGACCAGCGGCACGATGAGCAGCTGGTCGCGCTTGCTGTAGCGGATGATGAAGCGGAACAGACTGCGATCCATCAGGCCTCCTTCGTGAGATTATATTTCATGGACTTCTTCGTCCGCTTCTGGGGCGTACGCGGCAGCATCGCCTGCTCCGGGCCGCGCACCGCGCGCTACGGCGGCAACACTTCTTCGCTCGAGGTGCGCTGCGGCGAGCGGCTGCTGCTGTTCGACGCCGGCACCGGCATCCGCTATCTGGGCAACGCACTCGAGACCAGCGAGCGGCTGGAAGCCGATCTGTACTTCACCCACACGCATTTCGATCACGTCTGCGGGCTGCCGTTCTTCCGCCCAGTGTTTCAGCCGCGCAACCGGATTCGCCTCTGGGCCGGCCACCTCGCCGGCGGCATGACGCTGCGCCGGGTGATGAACGAGTTCATGATGCCGCCGCTGTTTCCGGTGCCGCCCGAGGTGTTTCGCGCCGAGATCGAGTACCGCGATTTCAGCGCCGGTGAGACGCTCGACGCCGGTCCCGGGATCGCGCTGCGCACCGCGGCGCTCAACCATCCCGACGGCGCGACCGGCTATCGTGTCGAGTACGCCGGGCGCTCGCTGTGCTACCTCACCGACACCGAGCACGTGCCCGGAGCGCTCGACGCGAACATCCTCGCGTTGATGGCCGGCGCCGACCTGGTGATCTACGACTGCATGTATACCGACGAGGAATACGAGCGCTACGTCGGCTGGGGACACTCGACCTGGCAGGAAGGGGTGCGCCTGTGCCGCGCGGCGGGCGCGAAGCGCCTGGTGGTGTTCCACCACGACCCGGAGCACGACGACGACATGCTTGACGGCGTCGCCCGCGAGGTCGCCGCCGCGCTTCCCGGCTCGCTGGTTGCGCACGAAGGGCTCGTCCTCGAGCCGTGAATGCCGAGCCGTTCAACCAGCTGCTCGACGCGATAGACGCCTACGCCGGGGAGCTCGAGGCCATCGGTTCGCTGCCGCCGCCGGCGCCGCGCTGGCGCCAGGACTGGTTCCCGCGCCTCGACGCCGCCGCGGCCTACGCCATGGTGCGCCACGTCAAGCCCCGGCGCATCGTCGAGGTCGGCTCGGGCCACTCGACACGCTTCCTCGCGCGCGCGGTCGCCGACGGCGGCCTCGAGACGCGCATCACCGCGATCGACCCGCATCCGCGCGCCAGCATTGCGGGACTGGCGATCCAGTTTCTTGCCGTTCCGGTGCAGCAGGCGAATCGCGAGGTGTTCGCCGGCCTCGCCAAGGGCGACATCGTCTTCATCGACTCAAGCCACAAGCTTGCCCCGGGAAGCGACGTCGAATTCATTGTGAACGAGGTCCTGCCGCAGCTGCCGCCCGGGACCTACGTGCACTTCCACGACATCTTCCTGCCCGACGACTATCCCGAAAGCTGGGCCTGGCGGCGCTACAACGAGCAGGCGGCCGTCGCAGCGCTGCTGGAAAGGAAGCAGTTCGTCGCGCAATTCGCGAGCCACTGGATCGCGACGCGCCGCCCCGAGCGGCTGGCGAGCGGCGTGCTCGGCAAGCTGCCGCTGATGGCCGGCGCCCTCGAGTCGAGCCTGTGGCTGCGCAAGCACGCGAGCTGAGCGTACAGCCGCTCATCGACTGGCTCGACCGCGGCGCGCCGCCCGCGCGCACGCCGCAGGAGATGGTGCTGCACCTGTGCCGCCGCCTGCTCGGAATCGGACTGCCGCTCTACCGCGTCGCGGTGTTCGTCAGGACGCTGCACCCCAACGTGCTCGGCCGCGGCTTCATCTGGCACGAGGGCCGCGACTTCGTCGAGATCGTCGAAGCGCCGCACGGCATCCAGGAAACCGACATCTACCTGAGGAGCCCGCTCCGGGTGGTTTTCGACGAGCACACCGAAGTGCGCCGGCGGCTGACCGACCCGGATGCGCCGGCGGATTTCCCGGTAGTGGAGGAGATGCGCGCCGCGGGCGCCACCGACTTCCTGGCGCTGCCGCTGCGCTTCGTAAACGGCGAGGTGCATGGCGCCAGCTTTGCCACCCGCCGGCCCGGCGGCTTCAGCGAAGCGCAGGTCGCGGCGCTGCGCCGGCTGATGGCGCCGCTCGCGCGAATCGCCGAGATCTACGCGCTGATGCGGACCGCGCGCAACATCCTAGACGCCTACCTCGGCCGGCAGGCCGGAGAAAAGGTGCTGGCCGGCCGCATCCGGCGTGGCGACGGCGAGGACATCCACGCCGTGCTGTGGTTCTGCGACCTGCGCGACTCGACGCCGCTCGCCGACTCGATGAGCCGCGACGACTTCCTGCGGCTTCTGAACGAGTTCTTCGAATGCGTGCTCGGCCCGGTGCTTGAGCGGCAGGGCGAGGTGCTGCGCTTCATCGGCGACGCCGCGCTGGCGATCTTCCCGGTCGGGACGGACCCAGCCGGGGCCTGCGCCCAGGCGCTCGCCGCCGCGCGGGATGCCATCGCCCGGATGGCAAAGTTGAATGAAAAAAGGCAGGGAAAACCGCTCGCCTTCGGCATCGCACTGCACCTGGGCGACGTGCTGTACGGCAACATCGGTACGCCGACCCGGCTCGAATTCACCGTCATCGGCGCCGCCGCAAACGAGGCGGCGCGCATCGAGTCCCTTTGCAGGCAGTTCGATGTCAGCCTGCTGGTCTCGGATCGAGTCGTCCGCCACGTGGACGGCGAATGGAAATCCCTCGGCCAGCACAAGCTGCGCGGCGTCGGCGACCCCATTGAACTCTTTACGCCGCTGCCCTAGCACTGCAAAATCCCCTCCTGGTAGGAGAACTACCCTTTGTCTCTTGGTCCGCTTTTCGTAGTACATTGATCGGCTTTCCTTTTGGCTGGCAACTTCGTTGACTCGTAGTCGGCGCCCGCCGCCTTCCACATCCGGAGCCGACGAACCCGCGTCCGCCGCGCCGCGCGCTCCCAGCCTCACCGAGCTGCTCTCCGACTGGTACTGGGAGCAGGACGAGCAGTTTCGCTTCACTTTCGTGTCGAGCGGCCTGGGCGAGAAAACCGGCCTCGATGCCGCGTCCTACCTCGGCCGCAAGCGCTGGGAGCACCCGGCGCTCAATCTCACCGAAGCCGACTGGGATCGCCACCGCGCGCAGCTCGAGGGCCATCAGCCGTTCCGCGATTTCGAGATCTCGCTGGTCGCAGCAAAGGGGCGCACCGCCTGGATATCGGTCAGCGGCGAGCCGCTGTTCGACGGCACCGGCAGTTTCCGCGGCTACCGCGGCGTCGGGCGCGACATCACAGCGCAAAAGCGCGTCGAGGAGCTGCTCAGGCTCGAGCACGCGGTAGCCCGCTCGCTCGCGCAGGCAGCCACAGTGTCCGAGGGGCTGCAGGGCGCGCTGCGGGCGATCTGCGAGGTCGAAGGCTGGGACTACGGCCGCTGCTTCCGGGTCGACCCGGCGAGCCTCGCGGTCAGCTTCGAAGAGGGCTGGTCAGCGCGCGAGCCGGCCATCGGGCAATTTCTGCAGCGCTCGCGCATGCTCTGGCAGGCGGGCAAGCCGGTCTGGTCGACGGATCTGCCCCGGACGCCGGGCGCGCCGGGAAGGCCGGGCGACGGCGGATATGCGACCTTCGCTTTCCCCGCAGTGGCGCAGGGCAAGACCATCGCCATGCTCGCGTTTTCCGGGCATTCGGCGCGCGAGCCCGATCAGAGCCTGCTCGATGCGACGCCGGCCATCGGCAGCCTGTTCGCCCAGTTCCTGCGCCGCATGGAAGCGGAAGACTCGCTGCGCGAGAGCGAAGCGCGCTTTCGCAGCCTCACCCACATGTCGTCGGATTTCTTCTGGGAGACCGACGCGCAGCACCGGATCTCGAGCATCGTGCACGGGCCGAGCTATGCCGCGGCGCAGGTCGGCCGCGGCGCCATCGGCCAGACGCCGTGGGGAATTCCGTCGGCGCGCCCGGATCAGGCGGGCTGGGCGGCGCACAAGGCGACTCTCGACAACCAGTTGCCGTTCCGCGATTTCGAGTTCGCCCGCACCATGCCCGACGGCGGGACCCGCTACTTCATGGTCAGCGGGCAGCCGCAGTTCTCGAAGGACGGCGGCTTCCTCGGCTACCGCGGCGTCGGGCGCGACGTCACCGAGATCGCGCGGGCGCGCGAGCGCATCGCCTCGCTTGCCTACAGCGACGCGCTCACCGGCCTTGCCAACCGAACCAGCCTTGCGCCGGCGCTCGAGCAGGCGATCGAGCGGGCGCGGCGCCACAGCTCGCGGCTCGCCGGGGTGTTCATCGACCTCGACGGCTTCAAGCAGATCAACGACGTTCACGGCCACGCGGCGGGCGACGCCTTCCTGATCGAGGTCGGGCGGCGCCTGCGCCGCAGCCTGCGCGCGAGCGACCTCGTCGCGCGCCTGGGCGGCGACGAGTTCTTCGTGGTGCTCGAGGA
>DASQGB010000028.1:0-14020 GCA_035632815.1 Burkholderiales bacterium
GCGCGAACTTGAACGGCAGCCCCAGCGCCTTGAGCCGCCCGGACTCATTGGCCAGCAGCAGCAGCACCAGGAACCCCATGAAGGCGAACGATACGAGCAGCGACGAGCTCTTGAAGAAGAACAGGGTGTAAAGGCTGAGCAACGCGCCGAGGAAGAAGTGGATGATCGCGGTCCGATAGCGGACATAGCCACGCTTGATCGTGGACATTTCCGCGGGATCGGCGCTCGGCCGCGCCTGCTCGAGGAACAGCTGCACCAGGGCGAGCAGGATCACGGTGAGGTACACGGCCTGCTGGCCGATCATGAGCCAGGAATCGATGCGGCCGAGCGTGAGCATGTCGAACACGAACCCGGCGGCGAAGAATGTGGCGGCGACGGCACGCTCGTTGCCGCCGTAGTAGGCATTGAGCCGATCGATTAGCTCCTGAGCCTTCATGAGAGCGTCGCAGAGCGCTCCTTGAATGCCTTGGCGGCGAGGAACAGGCCGCCGTCGGCGCCGTCGATGAAGTGCAGGTGCCTGCCCGAGTAGTTGAACACCAGGCAGGTCATGTGCGCGCGGTCGGTGACGTGCAGGCCGTAGGCCAGCTCGCGCCGCGCATAGCGCTGCTCCAGCCACGCCGTGAGGCGCTCGCGCTGCGCCGCGGTGCCGGCCAGGATCTGGCGGTACAGGTCGTTGAATTTGCGCACGTCGCTGTTGCGCACCGCCGTGAGCTTGTAGCGGCCCCAGTCGGTCTCCGAGGTGCGGATACCGAATTTCATCAGCACCCATCCCAGAAGCACGAGCGAGCGCGCACGCATCAGGCATAGCCACTTGCCGAAGAGGCCGCGGTCGGCGGCGAGCACGCCGACCTCGTTCCACAGCCGCCGGGCGCCGAACGCCGCGGCAAGCGCAGGCACGGCCACCGGGTGGCAGAGCTCGTCGTCGCCATATACCTCCTGCACTTTCGCGAGCAGATCGCGGTAGACCGCCTGCGGATCGCTGCCGAGCGCGCGGACGATCAGGCTCACGGTTTCGCCGTGGCGGCTCGGGATGTCCTGCCAGCGGCACTCCAGGCCGGCGTGGCTGCCGCGCGGCGCCGTGGCCGGATCCACCGCGTAGAGCGCGGCGCTCGCGGGGTCCTTCATGGCGCGATCGGCCCAGGCCATGCCGCCGCCGGCGAACAGCGCCTGGATGTAGTGCTCGGACACCTGAAAGCGCGCGACCAGGATGTCGAAGCCGGCCGCGCGCACGCGCGCCACCGGCAGCGTCGCGACGCGCAGCTCCAGGCCGAAGGACTTCCTCGCCATGGCCTGCGTCTTGACCAGCGCCGAGCGCGCGTCGGCGAGCAGCTCGGGCGGCACGCAGAACGAGCTGCCGTCGCCCTCGAAGACGAACGGAATCTCGATCGCGCCCGCGGCGTTGAGCACCGCGGTGATGGCCGCGGCACCGACGGTGTTCACGTGCTTGTAGGCTCCCGCCTCGACCGCGGCGGTGGAATGGCGCACGTCGCAGGTCGCCACGTGCCAGCCCGCCGGCAGCGGCCTGAAGCGCTCGAGCTGGGTCACCGCGCTGAAGTCGGTGAGCACCGGCAGGTCGGCGTAGAACCCGGCGACTTTCACTTACCCATGCTGTCGGCTCCGCTGCAGGAAAATGGGGTCTGTCCCGATTTTTCAGCCAGTGATCTACTTATGCGGGCGCGAGCGCGCCCACTCGGTGTACTTGGCGGCCTTGGCGTGCAGCTCGCGGTAGTACTTCGCGTATTCCTCGCCGACCATGATGCGCAGCTGCAGGCCCGCTTCCTCCATTTTCTTGAGGTGCTCGGGGTCGTCCATCGCCTTCTTCAGCGACTGCTCGAGGCGCTTGATCACCGGCTGCGGCGTGCCCTTCGGCACGGCGATGCCGCGCGTCGAGCTCGAGATCACGGTCCGGTAGCCGAGCTCCGGCATCGTCGGCACGTCGGGCATGAAGGGCGAGCGCTGCGTGTCCATCACCGCGAGCGCGCGCAGCTCGCCGGTCTTCACGCGCCGGAAGACCGAGCCGACGTTGTCGAACGCGCACTCGATATGCCCGCCGAGCACCGCGGTCATCACCGGGGCGCCGCCCTCGAAGTGCACGATGCGGAACAGGGCCCCCGGCGCCGCCTCCTCCATCATCAGGATCGCGAGGTGGTCGTCGCTCAGGATGCCGGTCGTAGCCGCGCTGATCTTGTTGGGGTTCTTCTTCGCCGCGTCGAGCAGGTCCTTCAGGTTCTTGTAGGGGCTGTCGCCCTTGACCCAGATGATGCCCGGGTCGAGCACCTGGTTGATCACCGGCACGAAGGCGTCGGCGTTGAACGCCGCCTTGCGGTCCGGGTCGAGGATGACCGTGTTCAGCGCGGGCAGGTTGATGAAGCCGAGGTAGTAGCCGTCGGGCTTCGCCCGGCTCATCTCGGTCCAGCCGACCTGGCCGCCGGCGCCGCCCTTGTTCACGACCACGATGCTCTGGCCGAGGTCCTTCTCCGCGATGGCGGCGACGATGCGCGCCGCGATGTCGGTGCTGCCTCCCGCCGGATACGCCACCATGAGCTGCACCGGCTTGCTCGGAAACGCCTGGGCGAGCACGGCAAGGGGTACCGCGAGTAACAGCCCTGCAAGGAATTTCCACGCTTTCATGACGCTCCTCCTCTGATCGATTTAAGGGCAGCAAGCCTGAGAGCCGAGACGGCAAGGATCAGCGCGGCGCAAGCGAGCAGCACCGCCGAGATCGGCCGCGTGGCGAAGATGGCGAAGTCGCCGCCGGACATTTCCAGCGAGGTGCGCAGCGACTTCTCCATTAAAGGACCCAGGATGAGCGCGAGCACCGCCGGGGCAAGCGGGAAGCCGAGCTTGCGCAGAAGATAGCCGATGATCCCGAATACCAGCATGACGCCGACGTCGAACAGCGTGCCTTTGAGGCTGTAGGCGCCCACGATACAGAAGAGCAGCGTGCCTGCGCAAAGGTACTGGTAGGGCACCTTGAGCAGGCGCGCCCACAGGCCGACGAGCGGCAGGTTGAGCACCAGCAGGATCACGTTGCCGATGAAGAAGCTCGCGATCACCGCCCACACCAGGTCGGGGCGCTCCTTGAACAGGAACGGCCCGGGCGTCAGGCCGTTGACGATGAAGGCGCCCATCAGGATCGCGATCGTCGGCGAGCTCGGCACCCCGAGCACGAGCAGCGGGATCATCGCGGCGTTGGCATAGGCGTTGTTCGCGCTCTCCGGCGCCGCCACGCCCTCGATCGCGCCGGTGCCGAACTTCTCGGGATGCCGGGAGAGCCGCTTCTCCAGGATGTAGGCCATGAAGGTCGGGATCACCGCGCCCACCCCCGGAATGAGGCCGAGCACGAAGCCCACGGCGGTGCCGCGGCCGATGGCGCCGCCCGAGCGCTTCCATTCCTCGGCGCTCGGCCACAGCCCCTTCAGCTTCGTCTCCACCATGCGGCGGAACGGCGCCTCGACCACGAGCAGGATCTCGGCCACGCCGAACAGACCCATCACCACCGGCACGAAGCCGAGCCCGTCGTAGAGCTCGGGGATGCCGAAGGTGAAGCGCGGCGCGCCGCGCACCGGGTCGATGCCGATCAGCGCGAGCAGCAGGCCGAGCACGGTCATCAGCAGCGCGGCCGCCAGCGACTGGCCCGCGAGCCCGGTCACCAGGCACAGGCCGAGGAACATCAATGCAAAGAACTCCGGCGGCCCGAACGAGAGCGCGAAGCGCGCGAGCGGCGGCGCCACGACCACCAGGGCCAGCGCGGCGAACATGCCGCCGACGAACGAGCCGATCGCCGCGATGCCGAGCGCGGTGCCGGCGCGCCCTTGCCGCGCCATCTGGTAGCCGTCGAGGCAGGTCACCACCGAGGCCGCCTCGCCCGGCACGTTGATCAGCACCGAGGTGATGGTGCCGCCGTACATGGCGCCGTAATAGATCGCCGCCAGCATGATGATCCCGCCGGTCGCATCCAGCGTGAAGGTGAGCGGGATCAGGATGGCGGTGCCCGCCGCGGGCCCGAGCCCTGGCAGCACGCCGATGAGCGTGCCGAGCACGCAGCCGGCGAGCGCGAAGGCGAGGTTCGCGGGTGTCAGCGCGGAGGCGAAGCCCGTCGCCAGATACTGCAGGCCTTCCATCAGGGCAGTTGCACCTTGAGCAGGCCGGAAAAGACGTGGAACACGCCAAAGCTCCCGGCGACGGCGACCAGGCCGATGGCGATCCAGTTGCGCACGCCCAACGCGACCAGCAGGTAAACGAGGAGAAGCAGCATGGCGATGCGAAATCCCAGGACCTCGAGCAGCGCGGTCGCCACGATGAGCCCGGCGAGCACCATGGCCACGCCGCGCAATCCGGCACGGTCGAAGTTCAGCGGTTCAGACTCGCTTTCCCTATGCAGCTGAACGAGCAGGACCACCGCGAGCACGCCGCCCGCGACGCTCAGCCAGAACGGAAAGAAGCCCGGGCCCGGCCCGAGCGCATCGCGCAGCGAAAGCCGCAGCGATTCGAACGCGAAGAACGCGAACACCACGAGCAGAACAGCCACTGCCGCCTGCCAGCCGCGCTTCATGTGGGCCTCCCCCGCCAAATAGTAAGCTAGGCGTCGAACAGCCACAAAGTTCCTGTACGTCTCCTACTACGGCGAAGTCACTTACCCATGCTGTTCAAGCTCCGCCTGCTTCGCCAGCCATTCGCTCTCGGCCTGCTCGAGCTCCTTGCTAAGGTAGGCCTGATCCAGCAGCAGCGACTTCAGCGCCGCCTGGTCCTGGTAGAGCGCAGGCTCGGCGAGCCGCAGCTCGATCGCCGACTTCTGCGCGTTCAGCCTGGCCATGGTCTCCTCCAGGCGCTTGATGCGCGCCTCGAGCGGTTTGCGTGAAGTCTTGACCGGCTGCGCTTTCTTCTTCTGCAGCTTAGGAATATCCACCGCGGGCTCCGCTTTCTGTTTCAGCAGCGAGTCGCGGTAGTCGTCCAGATCGCCGTCGAAGGCCTGCAGGCTGCCTTGCGAGACGATCAGCAATTGCTCGGTGGTCGCGCGCAGCAGGTGCCGGTCGTGCGACACCAGCACCAGCGTGCCCTCGAACTGCGCCAGCGCCACGGCGAGCGCCTCGCGCGTCTCCAGGTCGAGGTGGTTGGTCGGCTCGTCGAGCAGCAGGAGGTTCGGCCGCCGCCAGACGATCAGCGCCAGCGCGAGGCGCGCCTTCTCGCCGCCCGAGAAGTGCTCGATCGCATCGGTCGCCATGTCGCCGGGGAAGTTGAAGCCGCCGAGGTAGTTGCGCAGCTCCTGCTCGCGGGTGTCCGGCGAGAGGCGGCGCAGGTGCGCGAGCGGCGACTGGTCGTCGCGCAGCATCTCGACCTGGTGCTGGGCGAAGTAGCCGATCTCGAGTCCCTTGTTGAACACCGCGCTGCCGGACAAGGGAGGCAGGGAACCGGCGATGGTCTTGATCAGCGTCGATTTCCCGGCGCCGTTGACTCCGAGCAATCCATAGCGCTGGTCGGATTGCAGCGAGAAATTCACGTTGTCGAGAACTACTTTGTCCCCATACCCGGCGCGCACGTCCTCGAGAACGAGAAGCGGATTCGGCGCGCGCAGCGGCTCGCGGAACTCGAAAGAGAACGGCGCCGCCACGTGCAGCGGCGCGAGGTCCTCCATCCTCGCCAGCATCTTCATGCGGCTCTGCGCCTGGCGCGCCTTGGTCGCCTTCGCCTTGAAGCGGTCGATGAAGGACTGCAGGTGGGCGCGCTCGCGCGCCTGCTTCTCGATCTGGCTCGCGGCGAGCACCAGCGCCTGCGCGCGCTGCTGCTCGAAGCTCGAGTAGTCGCCCGAGTAGCGCCTGAGCTTCCTCTGGTCGATGTGCACGATCGCGTTCACCACGCCATCGAGAAAATCGCGATCGTGCGAGATCACGATCAGCGTCCCGGCGTAGCGCCTGAGCCAGTCCTCCAGCCAGATGATGGCGTCCAGATCGAGGTGGTTGGTCGGCTCGTCCAGCAGCAGCAGGTCCGAGGGGCACATGAGCGCCTGGGCGAGGTTCAGCCGCATGCGCCATCCGCCGGAGAAGCTCGCCACCGGTCGCTCGAGCTCCGCCGGGGAAAACCCCAATCCCGCGAGCAGCCTTTCTGACCGCGAGCGCACCGTGTAGACGTCCACATCGGCGAGCGCGGCATGCAGCTCGCCGATCAGGCTGCCGTTGTCGCTGTCCTCCGCACGGGAAAGACGTTCCTGCAGATTCCTCAAGTGGCTGTCGCCGTCGATCGCGTATTCGACCGCCGGCCGCTCGAGCGCCGGTGTTTCCTGCGCGACGTGCGCGATGCGCCAGTGCGCCGGGAAGTCGACCTCGCCCTTGTCGGTGTGCAGCTCGCCCTGCAGCAGCGCGAACAGGCTCGACTTGCCCGAGCCGTTCGCGCCGATGAGGCCGATGCGCTCGCCCGGATTGACGGCCACCTCCGCGCCTTCGAGCAGCGGCTTGGTGCCCCGGATGAGAGTGACTTGCGAGAAGCGGATCAACGGCGGCCTGAAAAAGCCGCGATTCTACTGCCCCCCTGACAAGGGGGGAGCGAGCGCAGCGAGCGGGGGGTTTGGTCGAAGAGGCTTTTCCTCCGATCGCCCTCACCTCATTTCACCTTGGCTTCCTTGCGTATCAGTCGCAATTACATCTACGATGCGATCCAGGTGAGCCCGCCGCCGGCGGCTCAGCCGGGTGCAGGCAGCCACCCGGTACCCGAAAAAGACGCTTCTGTCTTCAAGTGCTGCTCCGGTCCCCTGCGGGAGAGGAGCGCTCATGGAAAACAGAACCAACACGGCGCGATGCGTGTTCCTCGCCCGCGCGATCCGCGACTTCGGCGACGGCTTCATCGCCATCCTCCTTCCGGTCTATCTCCTCGAGCTCGGGCTTTCGGCCTTCGACGTCGGCGTGATTGCGACCCTGGCACTGCTCGGCTCGGCGCTCCTTACCCTCGCTATCGGCCTCCTCGGCGCGCGCCACGACCACCGCCGGCTGCTTCTCGCGGCCTCGGCCCTGATGGTCGCGACCGGGCTCGCCTATGCGGCGGCGAGCGACTACGCAGTCCTGCTGCTCGTCGCCTTTGTCGGCACGATCAACCCTTCCGGGGGCAGCACCAGCGTGTTCGTCCCCCTTGAGCACACGGTGCTGTCGGGCGCGGTCGCCCCGGCCGCGCGCACCAGCGCTTTCGCGCGCTACAGCCTCGTCGGCGCACTCGCCGGCGCGGTCGGCTCCCTGGCGGCGGCGGCGCCCGAATGGCTCGCGCTCGCCGGCCTCGGCAAGCTCGCGGCGATCAAGGCGATGTTCGTCGCGTACGCCGCTCTCGGGGCTCTCGGCGGCGTCGCGTACCGCAGGATTGCGCCTCGACCGCAGGCGTCCCAGGCGCGGCCCGCGGCTGCGCTCGGGCCGTCGCGGCGCATCGTCTACAAGCTCGCGGCGCTGTTCGGCATCGACGCTTTCGCCGGCGGGTTCGTCGTCCAGTCGCTGCTCGCGCTGTGGCTGTTCGAGCGCTTTGACCTGTCGCTCACCGCGGCGAGCCTGTTCTTCTTCTGGAGCGGAGTCCTTGCGGCGTTCTCCTTCCCGGTGGCCGCGTGGATCGGCGCGCGCATCGGGCTCGTGAACACGATGGTCTTCACGCACATTCCCTCGAGCCTGTGCCTGATCGCGGCGGCGTTCGCGCCGTCGCTCGACTGGGCGCTGGCGCTGCTGCTCGCCCGCGCCGCGCTGTCGCAGATGGACGTGCCGACCCGCTCGTCCTATGTGATGGCGGTGGTCACCGAGGCGGAACGTCCGGCCGCGGCGAGCGTCACCGGGGTGCCGCGCAGCCTCGCCTCGGCGGCGAGCCCGGCGCTCGCCGGCGCGCTCTTCGCCGCCGGCTATCAGATATGGCCGCTGCTGTTGTGCGGTGGACTGAAGATCGCCTACGACCTGATGCTGCTCGCGGCGTTCCGCAAGATCAAGCCGCCGGAGGAGCGTTAACTCGCCTCTTCACGGTAGAACCCGAGCGCCTCGATCACCGGCCGGTCGCTGATCGAGAAGAGGATCGCGTCCCCGGCGCCGGTGCTGGCGTGCTCGCGCAGCGCCCACGAGGGCAGCGCGATGATGTCGCCCTTGCTCCAGTCGAAGGCCTGGCCGTCGATCACGCTGCGCCCCTGCCCCTGCACCACGGTGAACACCGAGCTTCCGGTCACGCGGCGCGGCTTGAGCTTCTCGCCGCGGCGGATGAGCTGGACGCCGCAGGCGATCGTCGGCATCACCGGGCCCCCGGTCTGCGGATGCGTGTACTCGAGCGCGATGCCCTCGTAGGGCGAGCCGTCGCGCTCGCGCAGCGCGTACAGGGCCTCCTGCGTCTGGTCCCAGGAATACAGCATCAGCGGCGAGAATTTCGGCCGCTCCTTGGTCCAGGTCGGCGAAAGGCGCCCGTGGCCGTAGAGCGCCTTGGAGCCGTTCACCGGCTTGGTGGCCGCCGCGCGCAGCTCGCTGTGCATCTCGAAGAAGATGCAGTTCAGCGCCTTGGTGAGCGGCACGTCGAGCCCGTCCATCCACACCACGGTTTCGCCGGTCTCGTTGCCATGGTCGTGCCATTGCCAGCTCGGCGTCAGCACCAGGTCGCCTTCGCGCATGATCACCTTCTCGCCCTCGACCGCGGTGTAGGCGCCGTTGCCTTTCATGATGAAGCGGATCGCGCCCGGCGAGTGGCGGTGCGAGCGCGCGATCTCGCCCGGCAGCAGCACCTGCACCGCCGCGATCAGCGTATTGGTGGTGGCCCACTGGCCGTTGAGGCCGGGATTGAACAGCTGCATGGCGCGGCGCTCGTCGCCGACCGGGACCGCGGTGCAGGACTGCTCGACGATGCGCTCGAGCAGCGACCACTTCCACTGGCAGGGGATCGCCTCGGGCCGCGGCTGCGGGGTCATCTGGCTGGCGATCTCCCACAGCCCGTAGATGTGGTTCTCGTGGATCAGCTTGTGGAAAGCGTCTTCGACCTGCGGAGCGTTCATGACAGTTCCTGTTCGACCGGCCATTTTAAAAGAAAAGGGCCGCGACCGCGGCCCAAAGTCCCTACAGGAGGAAACAACTAGACGTCGAGGAGCAGATGGCGCAGGAGCAGCAGCCGGTCCTCCACGTCGCGGCGCAGGCTCGGCGCCTTTCTCCACCGCAAGCCGAGCGACCGACCGACAAAGACCAGGAAATCCGCCATCCGACACCTCCTTGACGCCCACTGTACGCAAGCGCCGCGGCGCCGCGCTATGAACGGCGCCACTGCGCGCAAGTGACGGATTACCCTGCCGGCGCCCTGCCGAGCCGCGGCTGGTACATTTGGGGCCGATGGGAATATTCACGCTGGCAGCGGCCGTGCTGTCGGCGCTGGCCGCCAGCGGCCTGGGCGCCGACGCGCTGCAGCTCGTCGACAATGTCCTGCGCCACGACGGTCCGCCGCCGCGCGCCGCGCCGCCTCTCGCGCGCGAGCTGCTCGCCGATCCGCTCGCCGCTGCGGACGCCGAGGCGCTGTTCGCACGCGCCGTCCCCGGCAAGGTCGCCGCGCTGGCGACCGAATTGAAGGCAGAGACACAACGGCCCTTCGCCGAGGCGCTGGCCTTGTACATCGACCAGCTCGCCGAGGCGCAAAGGCTGCTGGGCGCCGCGAGCGGCGGCGCGCTCATCGACGACGCGGCGCTCATCGGCCGCCTCGAGCATCGCATGCTTTCGGCGGACCTTCTGCTCGGGGTCGCCGACGCCGTCGATCGCGAAGCGCTCGAGCGCGTCGGCGTGCAATTCATGGCAGCGACTGTCGAATTTGCGCGGGCGATACGGGCGGCGACGGATTTTCCGGCAGAGCCGGCGCGCTTCGATTCCGCCATCGGCATCGTTTCGATCGGCACCCGCGCGAACGACCGTCACGGCGCCGACGCGGCGCTCATCGTCGACCCCGCCGGCGACGACCACTACACGCGCAAGCCCCTGCGAGGCGGCGGCATCGCGGTGATCGTGGACCTCGGCGGCAACGACATCTATGCCGGCTCCGATCTCGTCGTGCGCGGGCTCTCCGCCATCGTCGACGTGTCCGGCAACGATCGTTACGAGGCGGACGGGCCCGGCCTGGGCGCTGCGATCGCCGGCGCGGCGCTGCTCCTCGATGCCGGCGGCGACGATAGCTACCGCTCCGGCAACTTCGGCCAGGGCGCGGCGGCGTTCGGGGTCGGCGCGCTCATCGACCTGCATGGCAACGACCGCTACGCCGTGCGGGCGTGGGGTCAGGGCCTCGGGCTCGCCGGCGGCCTCGGACTGCTGTGGGACCGCGGCGGCAACGACCACTATTCCGCCGGCGGCCAGGCCGACGCCTACGGCCGCGGCACCGGCGGCCTGAGCGGCGCGCAGGGCGCGGCGTTCGGCTTTCGCAACATGCTGGGCGGCGGCATCGGCATCCTGCGCGACGACGGCGGCGATGACCGCTACGAAGCCCAGATGTTCGCGCAGGGGCTGGGCTATTACTACGGCCTGGGGCTGCTCTGGGACCGCGCAGGCCGGGACAGGTATCGCGCGGTGCGTTATGCACAGGGCGCGGGCGTCCACCAGGCGATCGGGGTGCTGCGCGACCAGGCGGGAGACGATCGCTACGAGCTCGCCTTCGGCGTCGGCCAGGGCTTTGGGCTCGACCTCGCCGTTGGCGCGCTGGTCGACGACTCGGGCGACGACGACTACCGCGCGCGCGTGCACGCGCAGGCCACCGCGACAGCGAACGGCATCGGACTGCTGGCCGACGGCGGCGGCAGCAACCGCTGGGAGGTTTCGGAGGATACCCGCGCCTGGGGACACGCCGAGTGGCTGCGCGACCTTCCGAGCGTCGGCGTGCTGGTGCATGATTCGGCGCGCGCGACGTTCATCCATGCGGGGCGCGAGACCAAGCCGGCGCCGCGGCGAGTCGTGCACGAGAAGGACTTCACGCCGCAATGCGCAGACAAGCCGGCGACGCCGGATCCGCGGCAAGTGCGGCTGGATGATTTCGACGCCGTGCTCGCTTTCAGCGCGGCCCTGCGCTGCGCCAGCATAGACGAGGCGATGTGGGCCGAGCTCGAGCGCCATCTCGCCGCGAACCCGGCGACGACGCTCGCCGGATCGATCGCCGCGGTGCTGCCTTCGGCCCCCGACGCACGGCGACGACGCATTCTGGAGATGCTGCAAAGGCATCCCAGATGCGGCGTGCGTGCGCTGGTCATCACCGATCCGCAGGCGGCATTGCGCTCCAGCTGCTGGCGCCTGCAGGCGGCGGCGGTGGCGCAGCTCGCAGCCACGCGGGCCGCGGCCGATCCGGGCGTCAGCCTTCCGTCGTTCTTGCCGCCGCGCCCGGCTTACTGACGATCTGCACGCTGCTCGCCTGCGGACCCTCGTCGCCTTCCCCGGGATTGAAGCGCACCTCGGTGCCGATCGCCAGGCGCTCGAAGTCGCCGTGCAGGACGCTGTTGCGGTGGAAGTAGAACTCGCGGTCGTCGTCCAGCCCGCGGATGAAGCCGTAGCCCTCCGGGTGCAGCTTGGCGACCATGCCGTGCGGCTGCCCGTCGTGCGCCTTCCCCTCGTCGCGGCGCTGCGCGGCGGTGCGCTTGAGCTGTCGCTCGATGGCGCCGAAGGCGAGGTTGATCAGCGCCGGCAGCTGGGTCGACATGTCGCGGATATCCTTCTGCTTCTTCGCCGCCAGGTCGTGCTGCGGCGGGACCCGCACCTCGACCATTACGCTGTAGGAATTGCCTTTGTGGTGCGAGGCGACCTCCTGCGCCAGGGTCACGTGGCAGGTCGTGATGCCGCCGGCGAAGCGCTCGAGCCGCTGCACGCGCTCGGCGATGTATTTTTCGACCCATTCGGAGCGGTCGACGTCGTGGAAGATGATCTTGGGGGTGGCTTGCATGCCTATTCGAGACCCGGCCGGGGATGCTAGTTCCCGCCGGCTTGATCAGAAGCGGCGATTGACGCCGTTGCGCAGCCGCATCACTTTCCAGAAGAAATTGATTCGCGACACCTCGGCAAGCTCGTGCGAGCCGTCGAGCATGTCGCGCAGCTGGAAGTCGGGATGGAAGCCGAGCTTGTCGGAGAAGCGCGCCAGGCTCTTCTCCACCGCGCCCAGAACCGGGTTGTCGGAGCGCACGTGGTTGACGAGGAAGATCTCGCCGTCGGGGCGGCACACGCGGTGCAGCTCCTCCAGCAGCCGCGCCGGCCGCTCGACCACCGACACCACGTACATCGCGACCACCTTGTCGAAGCTCGCGTCGGCGAACGACATCGCCTCGGCGTCCATCTCGATCAGCGCCTCGACGTTGGCGAGCTTGCGCTTCGCCACGCGCGAACGCGCCTTGTCGAGCATCTCGTGCGAAACGTCGATGCCCGTGACCTTGACGTCGGCCGGATAGAGCGGCAGCGACAGGCCCGTACCAACGCCCACCTCGAGCACCCGGTCTCCCGGGCGCAGGCGCAGCGCATCGAGCACCGCCTTTCGACCCGGCTGCAGCACCGGGCCGAACAGCGCATCGTAGAACCCTGCGTAGCGGCGGTAGGCCGCCTTCACTGCTTCAATTTGCATGATGGATGTTCTAGTTTATTGGCAGCGTTTCGAGCGATCGCGAGCGCGCGTGCAAGCGGAACCTGGTACGCATTATGCCGTAAGCGGGCCATGGGTGAGAAAACCTAGCAAGCGCCGCTCCCGGCACGGCAATTGCGTGCCGTTGTCCGACCCATGAAAATCGCACAAATCGCGCCTCTGGCGGAGAGCGTGCCGCCCAGGCTGTACGGGGGCACCGAGCGCGTCGTTTCGTATCTGACCGAGGAGCTGGTGCGCCTGGGCCACGAAGTCACCCTGTTCGCCAGCGGCGACTCGCAGACCAACGCCCGCCTGGTGCCGTGCACGCCGCGCGCCCTGCGCCTGGACCCGGACGTGATCGAGGCGCTGCCGCATCTCGTGCTGATGCTCGAGCAGGTGCGCAAGCGCGCGCACGAGTTCGACGTGCTGCACTTCCATGTCGAGCACCTGCACCTGCCCCTGTTCCGCCCGATCGCACGCAAGACCGTCACCACGCTGCACGGCCGGCTCGACCTGCCCGACCTGCGTCCGCTGTACGGCGAATTCGGCGACATGCCGCTGGTCTCGATCTCCGACAGCCAGCGCGGGGCGCTGCGCAGCGCGAACTGGGTCGCCACGGTGCACCACGGGCTGTCGGGCGAAGTCTGCCCGTACAACCCGTCGCCGCGCGGCGAGTACTTGGCCTTCCTCGGCAGGGTGTCGCCGGAAAAGGGGCTCGAGCGGGCCATCGAGATCGCCTGCCGCGCCGAGGTGCGTCTGCGCATCGCGGCGAAGATCGACGCCGCCGACGAGCGCTATTTCCGCAGCCGCATCGCGGCGCGTCTCGCGCATCCGCTGATCGAGTTCGTCGGCGAGCTCGACGAATCCCAGAAGCCCGCCTTTCTCGGCAACGCCAGCGCGCTGCTGTTCCCGATCGACTGGCCCGAGCCCTTTGGCCTCGCCATGATCGAGTCGATGTCCTGCGGCACGCCGGTGATCGCCTGGCCCAACGGCGCGGTGCCCGAGATCGTCGAGCACGGCGTCACCGGGCTGATCGTGGGCTCGCTCGACGAGGCCGTGGCGGCAGCGCGGAGCATCGGCGAGATCGACCGCCTGCAAGTACGCGAGCGCTTCGAGGAGCGTTTCAGCGCGGCGCGCATGGCGCGCGACTACCTCGCGGTGTATCGCGCGCTCGGCAAGCAACGCGCAATGGCGGCTCATGAAGCGTGAAGGCGAAGGGGCCACCGGCCCGGTCCTCGTTCCGGGCGTCGTCTCGCTCGCCGCGTCGAGCCGGCGCACGCTCAAGCACGGCGACAGCTTCGCCATGTTCGACGAGTTCGGCGACGTGCTCGAGGTCGAGCGCGACCCGGCGGGCCTGTTCCATAACGACACGCGCCATCTCTCGCGGCTGCATTTGACGCTCGAGGGCCATCGCCCGCTGGTGCTGAGCTCGACGGTGCAGCCCGACAACATCATCCTCGACGTCGAC
>DASQGB010000029.1:0-10899 GCA_035632815.1 Burkholderiales bacterium
GCGCAGTTCATGCGCCGCTATCACATCGACGCCGCGCAGGCCGAAAGAGTCAAGGATCTGACCCTGATCATTCATGACGCGCTCTCGCCGGGCGCCGAGCGCGAGGACGATCCGGACCGGCTGATGCTCGAATGGGCCGCGCGGCTCGCCGAGATCGGCCTGTCGATCGCGCACGCCCAGTACCACAAGCATTCCGCCTACGTGCTGTCGAACGCCGACATGCCGGGCTTCTCGCGCATGGAGCAGGCGCGCCTCGCGCGCCTGGTGCTCGCGCACCGCGGCAAGCTCGCCAAGATGCACGACGCCGGCCTCGAAGGCCCCGACTGGAAGCTGGTGCTCGCGCTGCGCACCGCGTCGCTGATCCTGCGCAGCCGCACCGATGCGCGGCTGCCCTTCCTGCGCGTCGCCGCCGACGCCGGCGGCTTCGCCATCGACCTGCCGCAAGCCTGGCTGGACGAGAACCCACTCTCGGCTCAGGCGCTCGAGTCGGAGGCCGACCACTGGAAATCGGTCGGCATGAAGCTCTCCGTCAGCGGCCTGTCCGACAAAAAAGTCTCTGTGCTAAAGCAAGTCAGGTGAAACCACCGAGCGCACCACGACCTGGTCTTTTTCGCCGCGCACGCGGTTGCTGAGCCACCACAGCCCGCCCTTCTTGATCGACCAGGGGTCCGGCGATCCTGCGAGCAGCTGCGCGGCGACGCGGCCGAGGTCGGGCTGGTGTCCGACCATCACCACCAGGCCTTTGTAATCCGGCCAGCCCGAGGCGCTGACGATCTGCGCCGCGTTCGCGCCGGGCGCCAGCGCCTGGTCCGTGCGGATGGGCATGCCCAGCATTTTCGCCGTCTGCTGCGATCTCACTGCCGGGCTGGCAATCAGCGAGAAGCGTACCGGCAAGCGCTGCAGCAGCCATTGGGCGACGCGCTCGCCCTGCTTGCGGCCCTTGGCCGTGAGGCGCCGGTCGAAATCCGGTTCGCCCGGCTCCGCTTCCGCGTGCCGCCACAGGATGAGGTCCATTGCGGCCAGCTTAAGACAGGATTGTTACCGTTCGATCAAGGCAGGCGAAATCACGGCGACGATGCTCGCCTGCACCTCGCCCGAGAGCCACCACAGCGCGGCCTTGTCGATGCGCCATTCGCTGTTCGCGCCGGCGACCAGATGCGCGGCGACGCGCCCGAGATCGGGCTGGTGGCCGACGAGGACCACGCTGCCCTGGCGCGGCCACCCTGCGGCGCGCAGGATGTTGGCGATCGAGGCGCCGGGCGCGAGCAGCTTCTCGGTCTCGAACGGCACGGTCAGCGCCTTTGCGGTTTGCTGCGCGCGCACCGCGGGGCTCGCGATGACGCGGAAGTCGCGCGGCAGGCGCGCGAGCATCCAGCGCGCCATCGCCACAGCCTGCTGCTCGCCTTTCGGCGTCAGCCGGCGCTCGAGGTCCGCGCCGCCTTCTTCCGCTTCCGCATGCCGCCAGAGGATCAGGTCCATCGCGATAGTATAAAATTGCGCGCTCCTTAACGGCAGGCGCGTAGCTCAGCTGGTTAGAGCACTACCTTGACATGGTAGGGGTCGTTGGTTCGAGTCCAATCGCGCCTACCACGCTTCCCGGGGTTCGAATGAAGATCCGAGTCGGCCTCCTCCTGGCGTTTTTCCTTGCTGCAACCGCGGCCCTTGCGCAATACCCGACGCGTGCGGTCCAGATCATCGTGCCGATCCCGCCCGGCGGCGCGCCCGATATCGCGGCCCGCGTGCTCGGCCAGAAGCTCTCCGAGCAGCTCGGCCAGCCGGTGGTGATCGACAACCGCGCCGGCGCCAACGGCAACATCGCCAACGAGGTCGTGGCGCGCGCCGCGCCCGACGGCCACACGCTCGGGCTGCTCGCCGACAGCCAGATCGCGATCAATCCGCACCTCTACGCGAAGCTGCCGTTCGACACGCTGCGCGACCTGGCGCCGGTCTCCCCGGTCGCGACCAACCAGTTCGTGCTGGCGATCCATCCTGCGGTGCCGGCGCGCAGCTTCCCCGAGTTCATCGAGTTTGCGCGCAAGAGCAATCCGCCGCTGCACTACGCCTCGGGCGGCAACGGCAGCCAGCATCACCTGACGATGGAGATGCTGAAGCAGCGCGCCGGCATCGACCTGGTGCACGTGCCCTACCGCGGCGGCGCTCCGGCCGCGGCGGCGGCGGTCGCCGGGGACGTGGCTGCGATGTGGGCCGGCAGCTCGAACGCGCCGCAGATCAAGGCGGGCAGGCTGCGGGCGCTCGCGGTGTCGGGCGCGGCGCGCTCGGCGCTGTATCCCGAGCTGCCGACGATCGGCGAGTTCTACCCGGGTTTCGCCAACAGCATCTGGCTCGGGCTGTTCGGTCCTGCGGGAATACCCGAAGCCGTTCTCGTCAAGCTCAGGGCAGAAATCAAGCGCGCGCTCGAATCGCCCGACTTGAAGGAGAGATTCAATGCCGCCGGCGGCCTCGAGCCCTACGTGCTGTCGCCGGAGGATTTCGCCGCGCTGATCCGCAGCGACTACGCCAAGTACGCCAAGGTCGTCAAGGACGTCGGCGTGCGCATCGATTAGATCTTGCCTTGCTGCCCCGCATCTAGGGCAGCTATACCTTGTAGCTCTCGCGCGTTTCGGGCGCGAACATCTCGTCCACCGTCAGCTTGCGCTTGCAGACGCCCTGCTCGTAGGCGTACTGCACGAACGCTTCCAGCGTCGCTCGATTGGGCTCGATGCCGTAGGGCCAGACATCTTCGCCCAAGGCCTCCCGCGCTTCGCGCGCATGATCCGCGATCCACGGCAGGGGAACATGGGCAACGCCGACATCGGCGAGGCGCTCGACGCTGCGCCGCTTCGCTTCTTCGAATGCCTTGAAGAGATTCATCGCGATCCAGCGGTCGCGCTCGTAGACCGGCCGGCGCAGCGCGACGACGTGCATGATGGGGAAGATGCGGGTTTTCCTGAAGTATTCGAGCTCGGCGCGCCGCGTATCTGCGATCAGGCGCTCGCCGTTCACTGCGCGCGCCGAGATCACCGCATCGAGCTCGCCTTGGGCCAGCATGTCCGAAAGACTTTTATCGGGGACTTTTTCGATCGTGATGCCCTCGGGCAGCCTGAGCTCGACCTTTTCGATGCGCCCGGGCTGGAGCACCCCGGCCTGAAACCAGGCGATCCTGCGCAGGTCGACGCCGTACTCGTGCTGCAGCATCCCTCGCACGTAGATGCCGGCGGTCTGCGCCCATTCGGGAACGCCGACCCGCTTTCCTTCCAGGTCCTTTGGTTTTTTGAGAGGAGAACCCTTTCGGATGTAGATCGCCGAATGGCGGAAGACCCGCGACGGGAACACCGGAATGCAGACGATGTCCGGCGCCTCGGCCGACATGAGCGAAACGACCTTGCCGAAAGACATCTCGGAGGCGTCCCACTCGCGAAAGCGGGCGAAGCGAAAGAAGATCTCCTCGACCGGCAGCTCCAGCGCGGTGAGCTCGATTCCCTGCGGCTGCAGGTCGCGCGCGTGGTCGTACGGATTGATCGCGAGGGTGAGCGAAAGACTCATCATGATAGTATGCAAGCTTCCGTAAGCGATGCCCAACATCCGTCTCCCGGACGGCTCGCAGAAGACCTTTCCAGAGCCTGTCACCGTCGCCGAGGTCGCCCAATCCATCGGCGCCGGGCTGGCGCGCGCCGCGCTCGCCGGCAAGGTGAACGGCAAGCTGGTCGACACCAGCCACCGCATCGACGCGGACGCCGACCTGCAGATCATCACCGAGCGCGACCCCGAAGGCGTCGAGATCCTGCGCCACTCGACCGCGCACCTGCTCGCGCACGCCGTGAAGGAGCTCTATCCCGACGCGCAGGTGACCATCGGCCCGGTGATCGAGAACGGCTTCTACTATGACTTTTCCTACAAGCGGCCCTTCACGCCCGAGGACCTTGCCGCGATCGAAAAGCGAATGATGGAGATTTCAAGGAAGGATTTTCCGGTAACGAGGAAAGTCATGCCGCGCGACGCCGCGGTGGATTTCTTCCGCAAGCAGGGCGAGGAATACAAGGCCCAGATCATCGCCGCGATCCCGCAGGGCGACACCATCTCGCTCTACGAGCAGGGCGGGTTCGTCGACCTGTGCCGCGGGCCGCACGTGCCCTCGACCGGCAAGCTGAAGACCTTCAAGCTGATGCGCGTCGCGGGCGCGTACTGGCGCGGCGACTCGAAGAACGAGATGCTCCAGCGCATCTACGGCACGGCGTGGGGAAAGAAGGAAGACCAGGACGCCTACCTGAAGATGCTCGAGGAGGCCGAGAAGCGCGACCACCGGCGCCTCGGCACGCAGCTGGATCTGTTTCATTTCCAGGAAGAGGCCCCCGGGCTCGCGTTCTGGCATCCCAAGGGCTGGGTGCTGTGGCAGGCGCTCGAGCAGTACCTGCGCCGCGTGTACCGCGACAACGGCTACCAGGAGGTGCGCGGCCCGCAGATCCTCGAGCGCAGCCTGTGGGAGCGCACCGGGCACTGGGAGAACTTCAAGGACAACATGTTCACGACGTCCTCGGAGAACCGCGACTACGCGCTCAAGCCGATGAACTGCCCGGGGCACATCCTCATCTACAACAAGGGCGTGAGGAGCTACCGCGAGCTGCCGCTGCGCTACGGCGAGTTCGGCTCCTGCCACCGCAACGAGCCTTCGGGCGCGCTGCACGGGCTGATGCGCGTGCGCGGCTTCGTGCAGGACGACGGCCACATCTTCTGCACCGAGGAGCAGATCCTCGGTGAATGCGTCGCGTTCACGGCGCTCCTGCAGAAGGTGTACCGCGATTTCGGCTTCACCGACGTGATCTACCGGGTCGCCACGCGTCCGGCGAAGCGCATCGGCGCCGACGAGAGCTGGGACAGGGCCGAAGCCGCTCTCCAACAGGCATTGAATGAATCAAAAGTCGGATTTTCCGTCTCCCCCGGGGAGGGGGCGTTCTATGGCCCGAAGATCGAATATTCGCTGAAGGACGGCATCGGCCGGGTATGGCAATGCGGCACCATGCAGGTCGACTTCAGCATGCCGGGGCGCCTGGGCGCCGAGTACGTCGCCGAGGACAACGTCCGGCGCACGCCGGTGATGCTCCACCGCGCCATCGTCGGCTCGATGGAGCGCTTTCTGGGCATCCTAATCGAGCACTACGCCGGTGCATTCCCGCTCTGGCTCGCGCCGCAGCAGGTGGTCGTCATGAACATCACCGAACGCCAGGCGTCCTACGCGCAGCGCGTCAAAGATGCGCTCGTGCAACGCGGATTCCGCGCCTTTTCGGATTTGCGGAACGAGAAAATTTCTTATAAGATTCGGGAACATAGCTTGCAAAAGCTGCCCTACCAGCTAGTGGTCGGGGACAAGGAAATGCAGGCTGGAACGGTAGCCGTGCGCACGCGCAGCGGCGAAGATCTCGGGGCCATGCCGCTCGAGACCTTCACCGAGCGCCTCGCCAGCGAGGCGCAAGCGCAGTAGCACGGCTAATTTTTTCAACGCCCAGAGGAGCTTTTCACTCATCGCACTCGAAAGATCGCAGCGCATCAACCGGGAGATCACCGCCCCGGAGGTGCGACTGGTAGCGGAAAACGGTGACCAGCTCGGCATCGTGCAGGTCGTAGAGGCCCTGCGGATGGCCGAGGAGCAGAACGTGGACCTGGTGGAGATCGCGCCGCTCGCGGTGCCTCCGGTCTGCAAGCTGATGGACTACGGCAAGTTCCGCTATCGCGAGCAGAAGAAGGCGCACGAGGCCAAGCTCAAGCAGAAGCAGATCCAGGTCAAGGAAATCAAGTTCCGGCCGGGCACCGACGAAGGCGACTACAAGATCAAGCTCGGGAAGCTGATCCAGTTTCTCGAGGAAGGCGACAAGGCAAAGGTGACGCTGCGCTTCCGCGGCCGCGAGATGGCGCACCAGGAGTTCGGCGTGCGGCTGCTGGAGCGGGTGAGAAAGGACCTCGACGCCATCGGCATCGTGGAGCAGTTCCCGAGGCTCGAGGGCAGGCAGATGGTGATGGTGCTGGCGCCCAAGAAAAAGGTGACGGTAGTGAAGGAGAAAGCAGCAAAACCGAAAAAAGTGGCTGCAGCAAAACCCGCTGCGGCATAGAAGGACGACCAAGAACAGGAGCCGGCAATGCCCAAGATGAAATCCAAGCGCGGCGCCGCCAAGCGCTTCAAGGTGCGCGCGGGCGGCAGTATCAAGCGCTCGCAGGCCTACATGCGGCACATCCTTACCAAGAAGAGCACCAAGAGAAAGCGCCACCTGCGCGGCACCACCGGGGTGGACCAGACCAACAAGCGGGCGATCCGCGCGATGCTGCCCTACTCGGCCTGAGGAGCGCGCCATGCCAAGAGTCAAGCGTGGAGTAACCTCGCGCGCGCGCCACAAGAAGGTCATCAAGAAGGCCAAGGGCTTTCGCGGCCGCCGCGGCAACGTCTTTCGCGTGGCGAAGCAGGCGGTGATGAAGGCCGGGCAGTACGCCTACCGCGACCGCCGGCAGAAGAAGCGCCAGATCCGCTCGCTGTGGATCGCGCGCATCAACGCCGCGGTGCGCGAGCTGGGAATGACCTACAGCAGCTTCATGGCGGGCCTCAAGCGCGCGCAGATCGACATCGACCGCAAGGTGCTCGCCGACCTGGCCGTAAAGGACAAGCCGGCCTTCGCCAAGATCGCGAGCCAGGTCAAGTCCAGCCTCGCTCACTAATTGCAGGATCTCGAAGGCATCGTCGCGCGGGCGCTCGCCGACTTCGCCGCGGCGGCAGATCCTGCCTCGCTCGAGAACGCGAAGGCGCGTTACCTGGGCAAGGCGGGAGAGCTCGCGAACTTTCGAGCGGCTCTGGCCTCTCTCCCCCCGGAGCAGCGCAAGGACGCAGGAGCGAGCTACAACGGCACCAAGCAGCGCATCGAAACGGCGCTCGAGGCGCGCCGCGCCGCGCTTGCCGAGGCGAAGCTCGCTGAGCGGCTCGGCGAGGAGGCGCTCGACGTAACGTTGCCCGCGCGCGGCCGCGGCCGCGGCAGCGTGCACCCGGTCATCCGCACCTGGCAGCGCATCGAGGAGATCTGGCGCTCGATCGGCTTCGAGGTCGCCGACGGGCCGGAAATAGAAACCGACTGGTACAACTTCACGGCGCTGAACAACCCCGAGAACCATCCGGCGCGCTCGATGCAGGACACGTTCTACGTCGACCTGAAAGACGCCGAAGGCCTGCCGCTGGTGCTGCGCACGCATACCAGCCCGATGCAGGTGCGCTACGCGCGCGCGCACAAACCGCCGATCAAAGTCATCGCGCCGGGACGCACCTACCGCGTCGACTCCGACGCGACGCATTCGCCGATGTTCCACCAGGTCGAAGGCCTGTGGATAGACGAGGACGTCAGCTTCGCCGACCTGAAGGGCGTCTACACCGAGTTCCTGCGGCGTTTTTTCGAAAACGACGCGTTGCAGGTGCGCTTTCGGCCCTCGTACTTCCCGTTCACCGAGCCCTCGGCCGAAATCGACCTGAAGCTGAACGACAAGTGGCTGGAAATTTCGGGCGCGGGCCAGGTGCACCCGCAGGTAGTGCGCAACTTCGGCCTCGACCCCGAGCGCCATATCGGCTTCGCCTTCGGCTCGGGCCTGGAGCGCCTGACCATGCTGCGCCATGGCATCGATGACCTGCGCCTGTTCTTCGACGGCGACCTGCGCTTCCTCGAGCAGTTCTCATGAAGGTTGCGGAAAGCTGGCTGCGCAGCTTCTGCGATCCCGCCATGCCGGTGGAAGAAATCGCCGAGCGCCTGACGATGGCGGGGCTCGAGGTCGAGTCGGTCGAGCGCGCCGGGCCCGCGTTCTCCGGCGTAGTGGTCGGGGAGGTGCAAAGCGTCGAGCGCCACCCGAATGCCGACAAGCTCACGATCTGCAGAGTCAGTACGGGAAAGGACAAGGTCCAGGTCGTCTGCGGCGCGCCGAACGTGCGGGTGGGGATGAAAGCAGCGCTGGCGCGGGTCGGCGCGAAACTTCCTGGACTCGAAATCAAAACGACTTCCCTGAGGGGCGTGGAAAGCCACGGCATGCTTTGCTCCGAGCGCGAGCTCGGCCTGTCGGAAGCGCAGTCCGGGCTGCTCGAGCTTCCAGCCGACGCCAAGCCGGGGAGCGATGTGCGCAAGACGCTCGATCTCGATGAGCGTGTGCTCACTCTTACGCTGACGCCGAACCGTGGCGATGCCCTGTCGATCCTCGGCGTTGCTCGCGAGGTTTGCGCGTTGACCGGCGCGCGCCTCAAAGTCCCTGCCATTCCTGCCGTTCCCGCGAAACACAAAGCGAGACATCCGGTAAAGCTCACCGCCCCGGAAGGCTGTGGGCGCTTCGCCGGGCGCGTGATCCGCAGGGTGAACTCCGCGGCCCCGACTCCCGAGTGGATGCGCCGGCGCCTCGAGCGTGCCGGGCAGCGCTCGATCTCGGCGCTGGTCGACGTAACGAACTATGTGATGCTCGAGCTCGGCCGGCCGCTGCACGTCTACGACCTCGACAAGCTGCGCGGGCCGATCGATGTGCGCTGGGGCCGCAAGGGGGAGAAGGTGCTGCTGCTCAACGAGCAGGAAGTCGAGGTCGATCCCTCGGTGCTGTGCATAACCGACGACTCGGGCGTCATCGGCCTGGGCGGCATCATGGGCGGCGAGAGCACCAAGGCGGACGCCGCCACCCGAAACGTCTTCCTCGAGTCGGCGTTCTTCTTTCCCGAAGCGGTCGCCGGGCGCGCGCGGCGCTATAACTTCACGAGCGACGCCGCGCACCGCTTCGAGCGCGGCGTGGATTTCCAGAACAATGTCCAGGGCATCGAGCGCGCCACGCGTCTCATCCTCGACATCTGCGGCGGCGAGCCCGGCCCGACGCTCGACAAGGTTTCGCGCCTGCCGAAGAGGCAGCCGGTACGCATGCGCGTCGCGCGCGCGCAGAAGATCCTCGGCGTTCCGGTGCCCGCCAAGGAGGTGGCGTCGATCTTCAGGCGAATGGCGTTCGAGTTCACGCATAAAGCAGGCAGCTTCGTTGTTCGCGCCCCGTCCTACCGTTTCGACATTGCCATCGAGGAGGACCTGATCGAGGAGGTGGCCCGGCTGTACGGCTTCGAGCGCATCGCGGCGCATCCGCCGCGCACCCCGGCTACGATGCTGAAACCCCCGGCAAGAAGCCTCCATGTGCTGCGCGAGCGCCTTGCGGCGAGCGATTACCGCGAGGTCATCAACTTCAGCTTCGTCGAGCCCGCATGGGAAGCCGACTTCGCGGGCGAATCGAATCCGATCCGCCTGCTGAACCCGATCGCGGCGCAGCTCTCGGTCATGCGCACGAGCCTGATCGGTTCTCTCGTGTCAAACCTGAAATACAACCATGCGAGAAAGCTGCCCCGCATTCGGGTGTTCGAGATCGGCCGGGTGTTCCTGCGCGATGCCGCGGCAGGCGACGGGCCGCTGGCGGTGAAAGGCGTGCGCCAGCCCATGCGCATCGGCGCCGCGGCGTACGGGCCGGCGCTGGAAGAGCAATGGGGTGCCCAGACGCGCCGGGCCGACTTTTACGACGCGAAGGCGGATCTCGAGGCGCTGGTCGCGCCCGCGGTGCCGCGCTACGAGGCCGCGCCGCATCCGGCTTTCCACCCTGGGCGTTCGGCGCGCGTGCTGCTCGAGGGCGCTCGTGCGGGCTGGCTCGGCGAGCTGCATCCCAGGTGGCAGCACAAATACGAGCTGCCGCAGCCGGTGGTGCTGTTCGAGCTCGATGCCCAACCGGTGGAGAAGGCGCCGCCGCCGCGCTTTATCCCCCCCTCGAAGTACCCCCCGGTGGTGCGCGATATCGCCCTGGTGTTCGATTCGAAGACCCCCGTCCAGGCCGTTTTCGACGCGATCGAGGCCGAAAAACCGCCCATCGTGCGTGCCGTAAGGCTATTTGACCTCTACCAGGGCCCCAGCCTGCCTCCTGGCAGAAAAAGCCTTGCGTTTCGGGTAGTTATGCAAGATACTGAACGAACCCTTACGGATGCGGAGGCAGATGCTGCCCGCGATGCGCTGGTAGCCCTGCTAGGCGCCAAATTCTCCGCAACCCTCCGTACATAAAAGGGAATCAGGGAGCTGCGATGACGTTGACGAAGGCCGAGCTGGCGGACCTGCTGTTCGAGAAGGTCGGCCTCAACAAGCGCGAGGCCAAAGACATGGTCGAGGCCTTTTTCGAGGAGATCCGCGGCGCGCTCGAGCGCGGCGAAAGCGTGAAACTCTCGGGCTTCGGCAACTTCCAGCTGCGCGACAAGCCGCAGCGTCCGGGGCGCAACCCCAAGACCGGCGAGGAGATCCCGATCAGCGCCCGCCGCGTCGTCACCTTCCACGCCAGCCAGAAGCTGAAGGCCATGGTCGAGAAAGCACGCCATGGAGCCAAGCCGCAGGAAAGCTGAGCTCCCGCCGATCCCGGCCAAGCGCTACTTCACCATCGGTGAGGTAAGCGACCTGTGCGGGGTGAAGCCGCACGTCCTGCGCTATTGGGAGCAGGAATTCACGCAGTTGAAGCCGGTGAAGCGCCGCGGCAACCGGCGCTACTACCAGCACCACGAAGTGCTGCTGATCCGCCGCATCCGCGAGCTGCTCTACGAGGAAGGCTTCACCATCAGCGGGGCGCGCAACCGCCTCGACCACTCCTCCATTGCGCACGAGGACAAAGCCGAAGCGCTGGTGCGCAACGGCCGCGCCGGCTCGCCGCCCGCGGGGGTCGATCTCGCCGCGATCAAGCTCGAGCTGCGCGCCGTCCTCGACCAGTTACAGGGTTAAAATCCGCAGCATCTCCGTGTAGCGCAGCCTGGTAGCGCACGTCCTTGGGGTGGACGGGGTCGCGAGTTCAAATCTCGCCACGGAGACCAGCCTGCTGCGCGGTCAGTCCCAGGAAAAACGGTAG
>DASQGB010000030.1:0-2577 GCA_035632815.1 Burkholderiales bacterium
CCCGAACGAAATGTCGTTCATGCGCATCGGCTAACGCTCGATCGTTCCGGTGCGGCGGATTTTCTTCTGCAGCAGCAGCACGCCGTACAGCAGCGCCTCCGCGGTCGGCGGGCAGCCCGGCACGTAGATGTCGACCGGCACGATGCGGTCGCAGCCGCGCACGACCGCGTACGAGTAGTGGTAGTAGCCGCCGCCGTTGGCGCAGGAACCCATCGAGATCACCCAGCGCGGCTCGGCCATCTGGTCGTAGACCTTGCGCAGCGCCGGCGCCATCTTGTTGCACAGGGTGCCGGCGACGATCATCACGTCGGACTGGCGCGGGCTGGGCCGGAACACGATGCCGAAGCGGTCGAGGTCGTAGCGCGCGGCGCCGGCGTGCATCATTTCCACCGCGCAGCAGGCGAGGCCGAAGGTCATCGGCCACAGCGACCCGGTGCGCGTCCAGTTCACCACCTTGTCGACCGTGGTGGTGACGAAACCCTGCTGCAGTAAGCCTTCTATGGCCATGGCGGACTTTTCATTCCCACTCGAGCGCGCCTTTCATCCATTCATACACGAAGCCGACCGTCAGAATGGCGAGAAAAATCATCATCGAAAGAAAGCCGGCGAAGCCGATCTCGTTGATCACCGCCGCCCACGGGAAGAGGAACGCGATCTCCAGGTCGAACAGGATGAACAGGATCGCCACCAGGTAGTAGCGCACGTCGAACTTCATGCGCGCGTCCTCGAAGGCCTCGAAGCCGCACTCGTAGGGCGACAGCTTCTCGGGATCGGGGCGGTTGGGGGCGAGCAGCTTGCCGAGCACCATGGGGGCCACGCCGACCGCGACGCCGACGCCGATGAACAGCAGTACCGGAAAATATTCTGCGAGCATGAGAGTGTTTTGGTGCCCACGAGCAGACTCGAACTGCTACGGCTGATTAGGCCACTAGCCCCTCAAGCTAGCGTGTCTACCAATTTCACCACGTGGGCGGGTCGCAAATTATCCCTCAAAAATCACTGCGGTACCGCCTTGTCCTTCGAACCTTCGGGCGCCGTCGGCTTGGCCGGTTCAGCTGCGGGCTTGGGCTTCTCCGCCGCGGGCGCCTTCTGCTGTTGCCTCACAGCGTCCATCACGCCGCCGGGCTGCACCGCGCCGCGGTTCGTCGCGAGGTAGGCGAGGCCGAGGCTCAGCAGAAAAAATACCGTCGCGAGGACTGCGGTCGCGCGAGAGAGAAAATTCGCCGAGCCGGTCGCGCCGAACAGGCTGCCCGAGGCGCCGCCGCCGAATCCGGAGCCCATGTCGGCGCCCTTGCCGTGCTGGAGCAGCACCAGGCCGATGATCGCCAGCGCCACCACGATGTGCAGCACGATGAGAACGTTGGTCCAGGTACTCATGTCGTCGCCTTCGTCGTCGCCTTCTCGGTTGCCGCGGCGCGCACGATGGCGAGAAAATCCTGCGCCACCAGCGAGGCGCCGCCGATCAGCCCGCCGTCTACGTCGGGCATCGCGAACATCGCCGCCGCGTTCTGCGGCTTCACGCTTCCGCCGTAGAGAATACGGGTCTCAAGGGAAACCCTTATCCTCAGGAATGCGTGCACTGCCTGCGCCTGCTCGGGCGTGGCGTTGCGTCCGGTGCCGATGGCCCACACGGGTTCATACGCCAGGACCGCCTTCTCAAAAGCATTTCTGTTCAGAACCGCATCCAGCTGGCGCGCGACCACTGCCTCCGTCTTGCCGGCATCGCGCTCCTGGAGCGTTTCCCCCACGCACAGGATGGGGGTCAGGCCGCCTTTCTGCGCGGCGCCGAATTTCGCCGACACCTGGGCGTCGCTCTCGCCGAAGACCTGGCGCCGCTCGGAATGCCCGACGATTGCGTACTTGCAGCCGAGCTCGGCCAGCATCGCGGCAGCCACCTCGCCGGTGTAGGCGCCGTGCGCGTGCTCGCTGACGTTCTGGGCGCCCAACGCGATCGGGCTGCCGCGCAGCCGCTCCGCCACCTGCGCGAGATACGGGTAAGGCGGGCAGACCGCGCATTCCGCGCCCTTCACGGCGGGAGCTTCCTTCAGCAGCGCGTCCAGCAGGGCGTCGATGGTCGCCCGGCTGCCGTGCATTTTCCAGTTGCCGGCGACCAGCCGGGACCGCGTCATTTCGCTAGAGCCTTGAAACCGCGTATTTTACCGGATAAGGTGGCGTCGCTTGCTTACCTAAGGAGGGGAGCCATGAAAAACAGTCTCATCGCTGCCATGGCGAGCGTCGCGCTCGCCATACCCGCGGCGGCGCACGCGCAGCAGAAAGTCCGCATCAATCTGGCGAACGCTTTTCCGAACAGCCTAACGCTCATTGGCGAGGCGCCGGGAAAGCTGGCGAAGAAACTCGAGCGCGTGTCGGCAGGCACGATCGACCTTCGCGTCAACGAGCCCGGCGCGCTGGTGCCCGCGCTGCAGGCGATCCAGGCCACCGGGCAGGGCTCGGTCGACGCCGCATGGTCCAACGCCGGCTTCTTTGCCGGAACCGATTCGGCGTTCAACATGTTTGCGGCGGTACCGTTCGGCCCCGGCATCCCGGAATACCTGGCTTGGGTCCATCACGGCGGCG
>DASQGB010000031.1:0-7268 GCA_035632815.1 Burkholderiales bacterium
CACCGGCGCGTGCTCTTCGCCATGCACGAGGCGAACAACGTCTGGAACCGTCCCTACGTGAAGTGCGCGCGCATCGTCGGCGACGTGCTCGGCAAGTACCACCCGCATGGCGACAGCGCCACTTACGAGGCGCTGGTGCGCATGGCGCAGGACTTCTCGATGCGCTACGCGCTGATCGACGGCCAGGGCAACTTCGGCTCGGTCGACGGCGACGCGGCGGCGGCCTACCGCTATACCGAGTGCCGGCTCGAGAAGATCGCCTCGGAACTGCTCGCGGACATCGACAAGGAGACCGTCGATTTCGGGCCCAACTACGACGGCAAGGAGCGCGAGCCCGCGGTCCTGCCCACGCGCGCGCCGAACCTGCTGGTCAACGGCTCCTCGGGCATCGCGGTCGGCATGGCCACCAACATCCCGCCGCACAATCTTGGCGAGGTGGTCGACGCCTGCCTGCACCTGCTCGCCAACCCGCATTGCGCCGTCGAGGAACTGATCAAGCTGATGCCGGCGCCCGACTTCCCGACCCGCGGCATCCTCTACGGGCTCGCCGGCGTGCACGAGGGCTACCGCACCGGACGCGGCCGCGTGGTGATGCGCGCGCGCACGCATTTCGAGGAGATCGGCAAGGGCGAGCGCCAGGCGGTGATCGTCGACGAGCTGCCCTACCAGGTGAACAAGAAGACGCTGCTCGAGAAGATCGCCGAGCTGGTGACCGACAAGCGGCTCGAGGGCATCTCGGACCTGCGCGATGAGTCGGACAAGTCCGGCATGCGCATGGTGATCGAGCTCAAGCGCGGCGAGCTGCCCGAGGTGGTGCTGAACAATCTGTACAAGATGACGCAGCTGCAGGACACCTTCCACATGAACATGGTGGCGCTGGTCGACGGCCAGCCGCGCCTGTTGTCGCTCAAGGACCTGATCGAGTCGTTCATCTCGCACCGCCGCGAGGTGGTCACCCGGCGCACGGTGTTCGAGCTGCGCAAAGCGCGCGAGCGCGGCCACATCCTGGAGGGCCTCGCGGTGGCGCTCTCCAACGTCGACGCGGTGATCGAGCTGATCAAGAAGGCGCCCACGCCTGCCGAAGCCAAGCGCGGCCTGATGGCCCGGTCCTGGCCCTCCGAGCTGGTCACCGCGCTGATCGGCAAGGGCTCGGTGGAGCAGTTTCGGCCCGAAGGTCTTGCTGAAAATTACGGATTGAAAGCCGAAGGCTACTTGCTGTCCGACGGGCAGGCGCAGGCCATCCTCGAGCTGCGGCTGCAGCGCCTGACGGGGCTCGAGCAGGACAAGATCCGCGACGAGTACCGCGAGGTGATTGCGACGATCTCCGATCTGCTCGACATACTGGCGAAGCCCGCGCGCATCGTCGCCATCATCGACGGCGAGCTGCGCGCGCTGAAGCAGGAGTTCGGCGACGCGCGCAAGAGCGAGCTGGTCACGGTGGCCGAGGACATCTCGATCGAGGACCTGATCGCGCCGCAGGACATGGTGGTGACCTTCTCGCACGGCGGCTACGTCAAGTCGCAGCCGCTCGCCGATTACCGTGCGCAGCGCCGCGGCGGCCGCGGCCGCTCGGCGACCGCGATGAAGGAGGACGACTTCATCGAGCGCCTCTTCGTCGCGCACTCGCACGACTACCTGTTGTGCTTCTCCAACCGCGGGCGGCTGTACTGGCTCAAGGTCTACGAGGTCCCGGCCGGCAGCCGTGCCAGCCGCGGCAAGCCGATCGTGAACATGTTCCCGCTCGAGGAAGGCGAGAAGATCACCGCGGTGGTGCCGGTCAAGGAGTTCGACGAGAACCACTTCGTATTCATGGCGACTGCGCAAGGGACGGTGAAGAAGACGCCGCTCGCCGAGCTCTCGCGCCCGCGACCGAGCGGCATCATCGCGGTGGGCCTGGACGAGGGCGACTACCTCGTCGGCGCGGCGCTCACCGACGGCAAGTACGACGTGATGCTGTTCTCCTCCGACGGCAAGGCGGTGCGCTTCGAGGAGGGCGACGTGCGCCCGATGGGCCGGCAGGCGACCGGGGTGCGCGGCATGCGCCTCGCCGAGGGCCAGCGCGTGGTGTGCATGCTGGCGGCGAACGACGAATCCAAGGCGGTGCTGACCGCCACCGAGAACGGCTACGGCAAGCGCACCGCGATCGGCGAGTACACGCGCCACGGCCGCGGCGGGCAGGGCCTGATCGCGATCCAGATCTCGGAGCGCAACGGCGCGGTCATCGGCGCGGTGCTGGTCGACGACAACGACGAGGTGATGCTGATCTCGACCGGCGGGGTGCTGATCCGCACCTCGGTGACGCAGATCCGCGAGATGGGCCGCTCGACGCAGGGCGTCACGCTCATCGCGCTGAGCGATGGTGAAAAGCTCGCCGGCATGGAGCGCATCGAAGAGCGCGACCTCGGGGGGAACGGGAACGGCGGCGACGGCGACAACGGCGATGCCCACGAGGAGATGCCGCCCCCGGCGGAGCCGCCGCCCACGGTGCATTGATGTCCCGCATCTACAATTTCAGCGCGGGTCCCGCCATGCTGCCCGCCGAGGTGCTGGCGCGCGCAGGCGACGAGATCCTCGACTGGCGCGGCGCCGGCGTGTCGGTGATGGAGATGAGCCACCGCGGCAAGGAGTTCATGTCGATCGCCGCGGAGCTCGAGCGCGACCTGCGCGAGCTGCTCGGCGTCCCCGACGGCTACAAGGTGCTGTTCCTGCAGGGCGGCGCCACGCTGCAGTTCGCCCAGGTGCCGATGAACCTGCTGCGCGGCAAGGCCAAGGCCGACTACGTGGTCACCGGCGAGTGGTCGAAGAAGGCCGTCAAGGAAGCGAAGAGCTATTGCGACGTCGGCATTGCGGCGACCTCGGAGGACAAGAGCTTCACCTACGCGCCCAAGCAGTGGAAGGTCAGGCCGGATGCGGCCTACGTCCACTACTGCTCGAACGAGACGATCGGTGGCGTGGAATTTCATGAAGCGGCAGAGGTAAAGGGCGTTCCCCTGGTCGCCGATGCCTCCTCGCACTTCATGTCGCGGCCGATCGAGGTGTCGAAGTACGGCCTGATCTACGCCGGGGCGCAGAAGAACGTCGGGCCCGCCGGGCTTACGATCGTCATCGTGCGCGAGGACCTCATCGGGCAGGCGGCGAAGGGCACACCGTCGGTGATGGACTACAAGCTGCAGGCCGATTCGGACTCGATGCTGAACACGCCCGCCACCTACGCCATGTACATCGCCGGCCTGGTGCTGAAATGGCTCAAGGCGCTGGGCGGGGTCGAGGAGATCGAGAAGCGCAACATCCGCAAGGCGGCCACGCTGTACGACTTCCTCGACCGCAGCGGCTTCTACCGCAACCCGGTGGCGAAGTCAGACCGCTCTCGCATGAACATTCCGTTTACGCTGAAAAATGCTTCGTTGGACGAAGCATTTTTGAAAGGGGCGGCCGAGCGCGGCATGGTGCAGCTGAAGGGCCACCGCTCCGTGGGCGGGATGCGCGCCTCGATCTATAACGCGATGCCCCTCGAGGGCGTGCAGGCGCTGGTCCAGTACATGAAGGAGTTCGAGCAAAAACATGGCTAGGAGCCGCCTTGAAAGGCAGCATGGCTAAGGCGCGCGCAAAGAAGTGCGAGATCCTGGTCATCAACAACATCGCGCAGGTCGGGCTCAAGCGCTTTCCCGCCGAGATCTACTCGGTGGTGAAGGAATCCAGGGACCCCTGGGCGATCCTGGTGCGCTCGCAGGACCTGCACAAGCACGAGTTCGGGCCTTCGCTGCGCGCCGTGGGCCGCGCCGGCGCGGGCGTCAACAACATCCCGGTGGCCGCGCTGTCGAAGCGCGGCATCCCCGTATTCAACGCCCCCGGCGCCAACGCCAACGCGGTCAAGGAGCTGGTCCTCGCGGGCATGCTCATCGCCGCGCGCAACCTGGCGCCTGCTTTGGAATTCGTGCGCGGCCTGGATAAGGGCGGCGATCTCAACAAGAAAGTAGAGGACGGCAAGAAGCATTTCGCCGGCTTCGAGCTGCCCGGCCATACCCTGGGCGTAGTCGGCCTGGGCAAGATCGGCAGCCTGGTGGCCGACGCCGCCATTCGCCTGGGCATGAACGTGCTCGGCTACGATCCGCATATCACCGTCGAGGCGGCCTGGAGCCTGCCCTCGCAGGTGCGCCGCGCCACCTCGGTCGACGAGATCCTGAAGGCCAGCGACTTCGTGTCCCTGCATGTACCGCTCTCCGAGAAAACCCGGCACCTGGTGAATGCGAAGAACATCGACCATTTCCGTTCGGGCGCGGTGCTGCTGAATTTTTCGCGCGAAGGCGTGGTTTCCGACGACGCGGTCCTGAAGGGCCTGGAGGGCGGGCGCCTCAACTGGTACGTCACCGATTTCCCGAGCCCGGCGCTCGTCGGGAGCGACCGGGTGATCGCGCTGCCGCACCTGGGCGCCTCGACGAGCGAGGCCGAGGACAACTCCGCCGTGATGGTGGTCGACGAGCTGCGCGACTACCTCGAGCACGGCAACCTGCAGAACGCCGTCAACTTCCCCGACGCCGCGATGGCGCGCGAAGCGCCCTATCGCCTGGCCATCGCCAACGCCAACGTGCCGGACATGCTGGGACGGATCTCGCATGCGCTCGGCAAGCGCAAGATCAACATCCACAACATGCTGAACAAATCCAGGGGCGAGATGGCCTATACGCTGGTCGACGCCGATACGCCGGTGCCGGCCGAAGCGCTGAAGGAGCTCTCCGACCTCGCCGGCGTGCTGGCGGTGCGCTATCTCCCGGCCAATGCCTGACGACATCGACAAGCTGCGCCGCGAGATCGACGCGCTCGACGACGAGCTGCTCAGCCTCGTGCAGCGGCGCGCCGCTCTGGCGCAGAAGATCGGCCGGCTCAAGGGCGGCGCGCCCGCCTACCGGCCCGAGCGGGAAAGCGAGGTCTTGAGAAGGCTGACCAGGAATCCCGGCTTGCTTTCCGCCGAGGGCGTCGCCGCGGTGTTCCGCGAGGTGATCTCTGCCTGCCGCGGGCTGGAAGAAGCCATCCGCGTCGCCTACCTCGGCCCCGAGGGCACCTTCAGCGAGCAGGCGGTGCGCAAGCACTTCGGGCGCGCCGTCGAGGCCCTGCCGGCCGCGTCGGTCGACGAAGCGTTCCGCCGCTGCGAGTCGGGCGCGGCCCAGTTCACGGTGGTGCCGGTCGAGAACTCGACCGAAGGCGCGGTCGGGCGCACGCTCGATCTGCTGCTCGGCACGCCGCTTCGCATCTGCGCCGAAATCGAGCTCAGGGTGCAGCAGAATCTGCTGTCGCGCGCGGAAAAGCTGTCTTCCATCGGGAAGATCTATTCGCACGCGCAGTCGCTCGCGCAATGCAACGGCTGGCTCAACCAGCATCTGCCGAACGCCGAGCGCATCCCGGTCAGCTCGAACGCCGAGGCCGCGCTGCGCGCGGGCAAGGAAGATTCCTCGGGGGCAATTGCGGGGGAAGTTGCCGCGGAGCGCTACGGCCTCAACGTGCTCGCGCGCTCGATCGAGGACAACGCCAACAACACCACGCGCTTCCTGGTGCTCGGCAGGCTCGATCCGGCGCCCACCGGCAGGGACCGCACCTCGCTCGTCATGTCGGCGGAGAACAAGCCCGGCGCCGTGCATGCGCTGCTCAGCCCGCTCGCCGAGCACCGCGTCAGCATGACCCGCATCGAGTCGCGCCCCTCGCGCGTGCGCGCGGAGCTCTGGGAGTACGTGTTCTTCATCGACGTCGAGGGCCACCAGAAGGACGCGCCGGTGGCGCGCGCCCTGGCCGCGCTGCATGAGAAGGCGCCGTTCCTCAAGATCCTCGGCTCCTACCCGGCGGCGATCAATTGAACACATGCTGATCGACCCCTGCGAGCTGTCGCCGTCGTACGTGCGCGCGATCGCGCCGTACCAGCCCGGCAAGCCGGTCGCGGAGCTCGCGCGCGAGATGGGCTTGGTGGAGGCGGGCATCGTGAAGCTCGCCTCCAACGAAAACCCGCGCGGCATCGGACCGCGCACGCGCGCCGCGATCGAGGCGGCCATTGGCGACATCGCGCGCTACCCCGACGGCAACGGCTTCGTGCTGAAGCAGGCGCTGTCGGCGCGCTACGGCGTCGACCTCGCCGCGATCGTGCTCGGCAACGGCTCGAACGACGTGCTCGAGCTGGTCGCGGCCGCCTTCCTCGGGCCGGGACGCGCGGCGGTGATGTCGCAGCACGCGTTCGCGGTGTATCCGCTCGCCACGCAAGCGCGCGGCGCGCGCGCGATCGTCGTGCCGGCGAAGAACTACGCCCATGACCTGGACGCGATGGCGCGGGCGATCGACGACGAGACCTACGTGCTGTGGATCGCCAACCCGAACAATCCGACCGGCACGCTGGCGGCGCCCAACCAGCTCGAGGCGTTCATGAAGCGCGTGCCCGAGCGCGTGCTGGTGGTGATCGACGAGGCGTACAACGAGTATCTCTCGCCCGATCTGAGGGCCGACACGGTCAAGTGGCTCAGGCGCCATCCCAACCTGGTGATCACGCGCACCTTCTCCAAGGCCTACGGGCTTGCCGGCCTGCGCGTCGGCTACGCCTTCGCGCATGCCTCGGTGGCGGACGTGATGAACCGCGTGCGCCAGCCGTTCAACGTCAACAGCGTCGCGCTCGCCGCGGCCAGGGCGGCGCTCGACGACATGGAGTTCGTCGCCCGCAGCTTCGCCGACAACCTGCAGGGCCTGCGGCAGCTCGAGCGGGGCGCCGGCGCGCTCGGCCTGGACTACATCCCCTCGCACGGCAACTTCCTCACCATCCGCGTCGGCCGCTCGGGCGAGATCTACAAGCGCCTGCTGCGCCGGAGCGTGATCGTGCGGCCGGTGGGCGGCTACGGCCTGCCCGAGCACCTGCGCGTGACCGTCGGCACTGCCCAGGAGAACGAGAAGTTCCTCGCCGCGCTCGCGGCGAGCCTGAAGGACTAGATGCTGTTCGAGCGCGTCGCCATCATCGGCGTGGGCTTGATCGGCGGCTCGTTCGCGCTGGCGCTTAAGCAAGCCGGGGCTTGCGCCCACGTGGTCGGCGTGGGCCGCAACCCGGCGAACACCCAGCTCGCCCTCGAGCGCGGGGTCATCGACTCCATCGAGCGCGACGTCGCCGCGGCCGCCCGCGGCGTGGATCTCGTCCTGGTCGCTGCGCCGGTCGCGCAGTTCCCCGAAATTTTTCAGCAGCTGAAATCCACAAGCGCGATCATCACCGATGCAGGCAGCACCAAGCGCGACGTCATCGCTGCCGC
>DASQGB010000032.1:0-6817 GCA_035632815.1 Burkholderiales bacterium
GCCGAGGCTGGCGCCGAAGGCGGCGACGCCGCCGCGCGATGCCTCCTCGGCGGCGTTCTCGAAGGCGCGGATGCGCGCCATCGTGCGGTAAAGCAGGCTCGCCCGGTCGGTCAAGGGGGCTGTGGTCAGTCCGGCGTAGGGGGGGACGAATCGACTGTAACAGGGAACGGGGACAATTTTCCCGCAAAGGCGAAGTGGCAGAGCGGGGAGAGATGCTACGGCGTGCAAAGCCGTCTACGTTGGTTCGATTCCAACCTTCGCCTCCATCCCCTTCCTTTCAGGAATAACCCGCGCAACTTCGTGTTCGCCGGGAATGAGACTGATTCCCGTGGTACTGGCGTGCAGCGCTCTTGCCGGCTGCGCGAGCGCAGATTGCACTTCCGATTGGCAAGGGCTGGGCCAGCGCGACGGCCGGCTGGGCGCGCAGCCTCAAGCCGAGGCCTATGCGGCACGCTGCGGCGGCCAGGCCGATGTCGCGCGCTATATGGAAGGCTACCGCGCCGGCTTCCGGGAGCGGCCCGTCCCCAACTGGTAGCACAGGACTAGCCGTTGTCGCGGTCCTGTCACGAGCGGCGTCCTATACTGAAGTCTCGTTCCGAAGGGTTTGCCCGATCGCCGAGCGCGCCCCGATAGCACGCCGGGGTCGGCACTCCCTGAGGACGAATCCCCTGCACAATTCCGGGGGATGCTCCCGGACAACCCTTCTGTAATCATCGTCGGCGGCGGTCCTTGCGGGCTGATGCTCGCGAACGAGCTCGGCCGGCGCGCTATTTCCGTGGTGCTGGTCGACCAGAAGCCCGACACCGCCTTCAACCCGCAGGCCAACGCGACGCAGGCGCGCACCATGGAGCACTACCGGCGCCTGGGCTTCGCGGACGAGATCCGCGCGCTCGGCATGCCGCCCGACTTTCCTACCGATATCGCCTACTTCACACGCTTCGCGAAGCACGAGCTCGCGCGCTTCAAGCTGCCCTCCTCCAGCGAGGCGAAGAGGATCGTAGCCTCGCTTTCGGGATCCTGGAGCGCGGCCGAGCTGCCGCACCGCGTGGCGCAGAAGTTCGTCGAGCAGGTGCTGCGCCGGCACGCCGAACGCCTGCCGGGCGTGTCGATCAATTACGGCGTGCGAATGACGCGCTTCAAGCAGGACCAGGACGGTGTCGACGTGGAGCTGGAGGGCTCGAAAACCATCCGAGCTGCCTACCTCATCGGCGCCGACGGAGCGCGCAGCAGCGTGCGGCAGGCGCTCGGCTTTCGCTACAGCGGCGAGACCGGCGTGGTGCGCGACTTCTTCGGCGGCCGCATGCACGCGGTCTACTGCCGCATGCCCGACTTCTACCGCGAGATCCCGCACGCGCCCGCCTGGATGAACGTCGGCTTCAACCGCGAACGGCGCTGCTTCATGACGGCCGTCGACGGCAGCAGTGAATTCGCGTTCCACACCCAGCTCAAGCCGCACGAGGACGAAACCCGGATCGCCGAGGCCGACGCCATTGCGATGGTGAGGCAGGGAATCGGCGCGCCGCTGCGCGTGGAGGTGCTCTCGCGCGACACCTGGACCGCCGGGCATTCGCTGGTCGCGGATCGCTTCGGCAAGGGCCGCGTGTTCATCGGCGGCGACGCGGCGCACCTCTTCACCCCCACCGGCGGCCTCGGCTACAACACCGCGATCGAGGATGCGGTCAATCTGGGCTGGAAGCTGGCGGCGGTGATCAAGGGACAGGCCGCCCCGCGCCTGCTCGAAAGCTACGAGGCCGAGCGCCGGCCGCTCGCGCTGCGCAACACCGCAATTGCAAAGCGATTTGCCGATTCTCTGGGCAATTACGAGCCGGCCGCCGAGATCGAGGACAACACGCCCGCCGGCGCGGAGGCGCGCCAGCGCGCCGGCCAGTACCTGGAAGCGCACGGCCGCGCCGAGTTCAACATCCCGGGCGTCACCTTCGGCGGCCGCTACGACGACTCGCCCGCCATCATTCCCGACGGCAGCGCGCCGCCGCCGGACACGGTCAATGTCTACGTCCCGACCGCTTGCCCCGGCGGGCGCCCGCCCCACCTCTGGCTGGCCGACGGGCGCTCGCTGTACGACTGCTTCGGCTTCGAATGGACTCTGCTTTCATTTGTCGACTCCGGACAGGTCGCGCATGGCAATCTCAAAATCCTCAAGCTGAATAGCCAGGCCGCGCGCGATCTCTACGGCGCCGATTACGCGTTGATCCGTCCCGACCAGATCGTGGCCTGGCGAGGCAACGACGTGCGCGCGGCCATGGACGGTTTGCGCAGGCTCACCGGCCGTGGCTGAGCACCATCACCACCACGGCTCGGGCGGCGCGCTGCGCGCCGCCGCCGCGCTGACGATCGCCTTTGCGCTGATCGAGGCGCTCGGCGGCTGGTGGACCGGCTCGCTCGCCCTGCTGTCCGACGCCGGGCACATGCTGACCGACGGCGCCGCGCTGGCGCTCGCCGCGGCTGCCGCCTGGATGGCGCGCCTGCCGCCCTCGCGCCGCCATTCCTACGGGCTGGGCCGCGCCGAGATCTTCGCTGCGCTGGTCAACGCGGCCGCGATGCTGGTCATCGTCGCCGCCATTGCCTATGAGGCCGTGCTGCGCCTGCGGCAGCCGGGCGAGGTCCAGGGCCTCGCCGCGGCGCTGATCGCGCTCGGCGGCCTGGCGCTCAACCTGGGAGTGTTCCGCTGGCTCGCGCCGCACGGCCATGACCTCAACGCACGCGCGGCGCGGCTGCACGTTCTTGCCGATGCGCTCGGCTCGGTGACCGCGCTGGTCTCCGGGATCCTGATCGCCGCCACCGGATGGACGCGCGCCGACCCCATCGCCTCGCTTCTCATCTGCCTGCTGATCGCCGGCTCGAGCCTGCGCCTGCTGCGCGAGAGCGTGCACGCGCTGATGGAAGGCGTGCCGCATGGGCTCTCGGTGGAAGCCATCGGCGGCGAGATGGCGCGCGTGGAAGGCGTGCTGTCGGTGCACGACCTGCACGTGTGGATGCTCTCCGGCAGCCGCACCGCGCTGTCCGCCCATGTGGTGGTACGCAGCATGAGCCACTGGGACCGCACCCTCACCGAGCTGCAGGAGCGGCTGCACGACAAGTTCGGCATCGACCACGTCACGCTGCAGCCCGAATCGGGTACCCGGCCGTTAGTCCGTCATTGACGGGCAGGAAGCGCCGTGAGCACGAGAAAGGATGCGATGCCGAGCGCGGCGGTCACGGCCAACGCAGCGGTGCCGTAGCGCGAGAGCAGCACGTCGAAGATGAACGGCGCGCCGGATTGCAGGAGCCGGGCCGGCACCATGAGCATCCCCTGGCGCAAGCCGTACCCTGTGGCGCCGAAAAGCACCAGGGGCAGCGTGCCGATTGCGATCGTCATCACCCCGTTGCCTGCGCCGTGCGTGACAGTAAAGAACGTCGCACCCGGCGAGCCGACGGCGAGCAGGCCCGCGGCGCCGACGGGATGAGCGAGCGATGCGATGCGCGCCGACACGATGGGATGCACGTGCCGCATAAAGCCGAACTCCAGCAGGCGCGCTGCCACCTGAGCAGGGCCGACGAGGGCCGCGGCGGCAATTGCCGCCGGAAGGCTGGCGCCGGCCTCCTGCAGCAGCCTCGGCAGATGCGCCGCCATGGCAGTGCTGCAGAACCAGGTCGCCGCGAAGACGAAAGACAGACCGGCCATGACCACGAGACGGCCCTGCCCCGCCGCGCTTGGTGCGGCCGCATGAGCCGCCTTTTCGGCGGGTCGGGCTGCGGGCAGCAGAAGATTGATCGGCAGGCCGATCGCAAGATGCGCCGCCGCCCAGACATAGCAGGTCGCTCGCCAGCCGATCGTGATATCCATGTAGGCGGAGAGTGGCCAGCAGACCGTGCTCGCGAATCCGGCGATCAGCGTGATGCCGGTGATCGCCCGGCGCGCATCGCGGCCATAGATTCCCGCCAGCGTGGAAAACGCCGCCTCGTACAGGCCCGCGCTCATCCCGATGCCGATTACGAGCCAGCCCGCAAAAAGAGAGCCGATTCCGGACGACGTGCCCAGCATCGCGAGCCCTGCGGCAAACACCAGGCTCGAACCGGCGAGCACGCGGCGCCCGCCGTAGCTATCGATCAGCCGCCCCGACGCCGGTCCCAGGAACGCGGCAATGAGAAGACCCGAGGAAAAAGCGATGAACACCCAGACGGAGGCAAGGCCCAGTTCTGCCGCCATCGCATTGGCGAGGATCGCCGGCAAATAGTAGGTCGAGCCCCAGGCGAGAGTCTGCGCCAGGCCGAGCGCCACCACCACCTGCGTGGGTTTTGACAGCAGCTTTCTTAGCCCGATGCGGCCCGAACGGCGGCGGCAATGGAATTCGCCGCCGATTCGATGACCTCCTTCGGCTCGCCTTCCACCATCACCCGCAATACCGGCTCGGTCCCCGAGGGACGCAGCAGCACGCGGCCGCGCCCGTTGAGGGAATGCTCGGCATCCGCCCGCGCTTTCTCTATCGAATGATGCTTTTGCCAGTCGAAGCCGCGCGGCACGGCCACGTTCACCAGCACCTGCGGGAACATCACCAGCTCGGCGGTAAGCTCGGCGAGCGAGCGTTTGGACTCGCGCATGGCATGGAGGACCTGCAGCGCGGAAACGATGCCGTCGCCGGTGGTGTGCTTGTCGAGGCAGATGATGTGGCCCGAGTTCTCGCCGCCGAGCTGCCAGCCCCTGGCGCGCATCAGCTCCAGCACGTAGCGGTCGCCGACCTTGGCGCGCGCGAACGGGATGCCGAGTCGCGCCATCGCCTTCTCGAAAGCGAAGTTGGTCATCAGCGTGCCGGCCACGCCGGCGGGCTTGTCCCTCGCCGCGCGGTGCCTGGCGATGGCGAACAGCAGCTGATCGCCGTCGTAGCTGCGCCCTTCGGCATCTACGATCAGCAGGCGGTCGCCGTCGCCGTCGAGCGCGATTCCGAGATCCGCCTTTTGAGAAGCAACCTCTTTCAAAAGCGCGGCCGGCGAGGTAGCACCGAACATCTCGTTGATATTGAAGCCGTCGGGCCTGACGCCGATCGAAACTACGTCGGCGCCGAGCTCGTGGAAGACGTGCGGCGCGATGTCGTAGGCGGCGCCGTGCGCGCAATCGACCACGATCTTCATTCCCTTCAGGTCGAGCTCGGCGGGGAAAGTCGACTTGCAGAATTCGATGTAGCGGCCGCCGGCGTCGTCTACCCGCCAGACGCGTCCCAGCCCGGCGGCCTGGTTGCAGCCCATCGGCTGCTCCATCGCCGCCTCGATCCCGGACTCGATGGCGTCGGGCAGCTTGAAGCCGTCGCCGGAGAAGAACTTGATGCCGTTGTCCGGGTAGGGATTGTGCGAGGCGCTGATCACCACGCCTGCGGAGAGGCGCAGCGCGCGCGTGAGGTAGGCCACGGCGGGCGTGGGCAGCGGACCGCACATGTGGACATCGACGCCGGCGGCCGAGAACCCGGCCTCCAGCGCCGCCTCGATCATGTAGCCGGAGATGCGCGTGTCCTTGCCGATCAGCACGGCGGGATGCCCGCTGTGCCCCGACAGGACCTTGCCCGCGGCATAGCCCAGGCGCAGCACGAAGTCCGCGGTCATCGGGCTCTCGCCCACGGTGCCGCGCACGCCGTCGGTGCCGAAGTACTTTCTCGTCATACCTTGCTGTAAGCCTCCCACACGCGCACCACGTCGCGGGTCTCGCGCACGTCGTGCACCCGCAGTATTTTCGCGCCGCCGTGCAGCGCGAGCAAAGCCATGGCGAGGCTGCCGGCGAGGCGCTCGTCCACCGGCCTGCCGGTCAGCTTGGCGAGCGTCGCCTTGCGCGACAGCCCGGCAAGGACTGGCACGCCGAGCTCTGCGAGCTGAGAAAGACTTTTCAGCAATTGCAGATTGTGCTGCGCGGTCTTGCCGAAGCCGAAGCCCGGGTCGATGACCAGGCGCGCGGCCGCGATGCCGGCGCCTTTGGCGCGCTCAACCGCTTCATTCAGAAAGTCTTTTACCTCCCGCACGACGTCATCGTACTGGGGATCCTGTTGCATGGTCGCAGGCTCGCCCTTCTTGTGCATGAGGCACACGGCGCAGCCCCTCTCCGCCACCGCCTCGAGGGCGCCCGGCGCGGCCAGCGCCTCGACGTCGTTGATCATGGAGGCGCCGGCATCCAGGACCGCTTTCATCACGCGGGGGCGGCGCGTGTCGACCGAGATGGGTGTTTCCAGAGCGCCCAGTTGCTTTAGCACGGGGAGGATGCGCTGCAATTCCTGCTCTTCGGAAACCGCCGCGGAGCCTGGACGGGTGGATTCGCCGCCGATGTCGATCAGGTCGGCGCCGTCCTCTGCGAGCCTTCGGGCATGAGCGACGGCCGCCTTCGCATCGAGGAAGCGGCCGCCGTCGGAAAAAGAATCGGGCGTGACGTTGACCACGCCCATGATCAGAGGACGATCGAGCGGCAGGCTGAACCTGCCGCAGCGAAGCACTGCAGCTACATCAGGCTGCAGGCGTCGGGGCCGTAGCGCCTTCGGCGCCGCCGTCGCTGGCCGGCTTGGAGGGCGTCTGCGAGCCGGTAGGCTTCGGCGGGCGCGGCGGCCTGCCTGACATGATGTCGCCGATCTGGTCGGCGTCGAGCGTCTCCCACTCGAGCAGCGCCTGGGTCATCGCCTCGACCTTGTCGCGGTTCTCCTCGAGAAGCTTGCGCGCGAGCCGGTACTGCTGATCGATGATGCGGCGGATCTCGCCGTCGACCTTCTGCATCGTCGCCTCGCTCACGTTCTTGTGCGTGGTGATCGAGCGGCCGAGGAACACCTCGCCCTCGTTCTCGCCGTACACC
>DASQGB010000033.1:0-5528 GCA_035632815.1 Burkholderiales bacterium
AGGCGCGGCAATTGCCGGAGCCCGGCTCGCGCGGCGCGCAGCTCAGCCTGCGCTACTGCGTGCAATGCCACAACCTGCCCAATCCGGCCATGCACGATGCCGCCAGGTGGCGGGGGATCGTCGAGCGCATGGTGCTGCGCATGGAAGGCCACGGCAACCTCGGCGTGCTGATGTCGGAGATGATGGCCGGGGTGAAGGCACCCAGCGCCGAGGAAACCGCGGCGCTCGTCGCCTACCTGCAGCGCCATTCGCAGAGGGCGCTCGACCCCGCCGCGTACCCGGAAGTCAACCGCTCCTCGGGCGAGGCCTTCCGGCTCGCCTGCAACCAGTGCCACGCGCTGCCGGATCCGAAGCGCCATACTGCCGAGCAATGGCGCGCCGTGGTGGCGCGCATGCAGGAGAACATGGAGTGGATGAACCGCGTCGTGGGCTCGCAGCCCACGCCCGGCGAGCCTCAGCTAAGGATCGAGGAGATCCTCGCCTTCCTGGAGAAATACGCGCTCAGGAAATGAAAGTGGAGACGCCAGGCAGCTTCAGCATTTCCACGAACACGCCGATGAAGTAGTACACCAGGATCGCCATGACCAGGAGCGCCGCCAGGGCCCAGCGCTTGACCTGGAGCCAGCGCTTCACGCTCGGCAGGTCCTGGACCCTCGTGGCCTTCAGTTGCTCGATGTAGCCGCGCAACTGATCGCGGGTGTGCACGTCGTCGCGGGTCTTGACGTTCTGCCCGCGGGCGAGACCGATCAGGTTGCGGATGACATGCAGCGAAACCTCGGGATGCTTGAGCAGAAAGGCCTTGAAATCGGTGCGTGAGATGACGACCAGCTCCGAAGGCTCGAGCGTCATGACCGATGCCGAGCGCGGCTTGTCGTCGAGCATCATCTCGCCGAAGTACTGCCCGGCGCCCTTGGTATCGAGGAGCAGCTCCTTGCCGTTTGCGTCGTGGAGATAGACCTTCACCTTGCCGCGCGCGATGATGTAGAGCGCGTCGGGGAGATCGCCCTCCCTGACGATGATTGCATCCTTGGGAAAGGCGCGCACGGCAGCCCGCTCGGCGAGCGGGCGCACCTCGTCGCTTCGCAGACCCTGGAACAGCGATATCGTCGTCAGATCGGCCGGCACGGCGCCTAGTTTAGCTGGGGAACGGCCATGCCGCGCGCCACGGCCGGCCGCGCGCCGATGGCGTCGTACCAGCGCTTGACGTTCGGGAACTCGGCGAGGTCGACGCGGTGCCATTCGTGGCGCGCAACCCAGGGGTAGGTAGCGATGTCGGCGATGGTGTATTCGCTCGCGGACAGGAACCTGTTCTTCTCCAGCTGGCGGTCCATGACCCCGTACAGCCGCTTCGCCTCGTTGCCGTAGCGCTCGCTGCCGTAGGGGATCTCGTCTTTCTTGGCGCGCATGAAGTGGTGCGCCTGGCCGAACATCGGCCCCACGCCGCCCATCTGGAACATGAGCCACTGCAGCGCCTCGTACTTGCCGCGCGCCGAAGCGGGAAGGAGCTTCCCGGCCTTGCCCGCGAGGTACACGAGGATCGCGCCCGATTCCATCATCGAGATCGGCTTGCGGTCGGGACCGTCGGGGTCGACGATGGCGGGAATCTTGCCGTTCGGGTTGATCTTCAGGTACTCGGGCGCGAACTGCTCGCCCTTGCCGATGTCGATCTTGTGCACGCGGTACGGCAGGCCGCACTCCTCGAGCATAATCGAGACCTTGCGGCCGTTGGGCGTGGTCCAGGTATATAGATCAATCATGTTGAAGTGGCTCTTGACGGTGTTGGCGGTCTTGATCGTGCTGTCCCTGATAGCTCCGCGGTTCAGCCGCTACGGGTTCGGGCGGCTTCCCGGGGACTTCCGCGTCCCCGCGCGCGGGCGAATTTACTACATTCCGTTCATGAGCACGGTCCTGCTTTCGCTACTTGTCTGGACGATCTCCAGACTCCTCTAGATCGCCGCGTCGCGGGCAATTCTCACGGACCTGCGCGGCAGCCCCGTGTAGGCTCCACCGCTGCAGGCCATAAAAAGGGGGGATGCCAATGCGCGGGTACGCGGGGTTTACGCTGCTGCTGTCGCTCGCAATGCTGTGGGGATGCTCCAGCACGGTGCTCGTGCCTGTGCCGCCCCGCATGGATCTGAAGAGCTATGGAACGCTCGGAGTCGTGGAGTTCGCTTCCAATTCCGACCGAACTATCAACGCCCATGCCACGCGGCAGTTTCAGGAGCAGATCCAGGCGGCGCAGCCGGGGACACGCTTCATCGAGCTGGGAAACCGCGAAGCGCTGCTGGCGGCGGTGGGCGGCAAGCAGCTCGACGCGGAGGCGCTGAGGAAGATCCGCGAAAAGTACGGCGTGGCCGCGATCTTCCTCGGCGACATCGTCTATTCCGAGCCGAAGACCGACGTCAAACTCACCGACCTCACCAAGCTTGAGGGCGGCGTGCGCGCCGAGATCAGGGCTGACATTTCCAGCAGGCTAGTGGAGACCGCGACGGGCGCCAGCGTGTGGAGCAGCTCCTCCTGGGTGAGGCGGCAAACCGGCCACCTCAACGTGTCGGCCGAGCATGGCGTGAGCGCCGGGATGAGCAAGTCGAATCCCCGCGAGGAGATGATGCCAGCGCTGGTCTACCACCTCACGCGCGACTTCCGGCCGAGCTCGGTGCGCCAGCCGGCGAAATAGCCGGAGCTTTCGGCACCCCCGGGAGAGCCTTACTCGAAGCCCTTCAGCCGACCGGCAATGGCCGGCCCCACCCACATCTGGGGTAGCGAGGGAAGCAGGCGCTCCGCTGCTTCCTGTTTGCCGACGATTTCTTTCGCCAACTCGAACGCCTGCGAAAAGGAGCGCGTCTTCGCCAGCGCGTCGCGGAAATACGCCTGGCCGAAGTAGGTGAAGTCGCGGCCGGCCTCGCAGCCGAACGAGCTGCGGTCGGGAGCCGCGGCCGTGATCACCACGCTGTTGTCGTCGCGCAGCGGCTCGATGTACCCGCCCGAGTAGCACGCCGAAACGACCACCACGCGCCACTTGATTCCCGCGTCCTGCAGCATGCGCGCCAGCGCAGTCGGGGTGAGCGGCGCGAGCTCGAGCGGCGGCTGCGCCGCGGAGAGGCGATGTTCGCGGTCGCCATGCGCCGAGACGAACAGGAACAGCACGTCCTCGTCGGGGTTCATCGCCTGCCCCACGCGGTGCAGCGCGCGCGACAGGTTGGTGGCGCTGCCGATCGCGAACTCCTCGAGCGCGTCGTGGCTGCTGGCGAGCGCTATGGAGCGGCCCGCTGTTTCCAGGCGCTCGTCGAAGAGCCGCTTGACGAAGCGCATCTCGCGCAGGAATACGTCCTGGCTCGCGTCGGGCGCGAAACCGACGAAGTACAGCTCGGTGACCCCCGGCCTCCCGGGGGTGATCGCGGCGAGCGCACGCTCGATGAGCTGGCCCTGCAGGTGGAACAGCCGCTCCTCGGCGAGCGCATCGCCCGCCGGCTCCTCCTGCGGCGGGTGCCAGACGTCGGTACGCGGAAAAGCAAAGAACGCGATGGCGATCATCGCGGTGACTACCAGCGCCCCCTGGTAGGCCTGCGGCCGGCGGGTGCCGGCGCAGACCAGCACCGCGCGCACCGAAGCGGCCCAGATCCAGCCTATGAGCGCGAAGAACAGCGGCGCGGCGAGGCCGGTGGCCGCCGCGAGCCCCGGCAGGGCGAGGCCGGCAAGCTCGAACACAAGATCGCTCGCGGTCAGCGCCGTCGCGATGAGCAGCATGCGCTCGGGTGCGCCGTAGGCAAGCGCGATTAGCAACGCCGCGGCGAGCGTGAGGGGCACCGTCGCCAGATACACCGGGATCGCCGAAGAGTCGAAGTCGCCGGCGAAGCCGCTGCGCACCGCGGCGACGGCGACCCAGGCCGCGAAGTTGAACGCCAGCAACACGCTGAAATCGGCCGCCGAGACGCGGTAATCGAAAGGGCGCAGCGGCAGAAACAACGCCAGCCGCGCCCCTGCGCGCAGGTTCTTCAGCAGCGAGGAGACAATCATTCGGCGTCCGCGATAGCCCGGACGCGAGCTTCGTCTATCAGCTTGGGTATGTCGGCTCGAGAACGTGCTGCTTTAGAGATTGGACCGCCCTTTACCGACGATGCCGCATTCAGCGCACGGATAATTCGCTTGGATTTAATGCGTGGATCGGAAAGCCGTGCGACCTCAAGAAGCTGATGGAAGCGCTCTGGGCGCCGGAGCGCGTCAGCGCGTTTGAATAATTTGAGCAACTCTTTTGGCTTGGCATTATTTGCCTTGATGAAGCTGGTGCGAAGTCGGGAAGCCAAGAGCGCCAGCTCCCTTATCTCGCTGGGAAGTCTTAGGTGCTCACAGAGGACGCTTATTTGCGGTCCAGTTAATCGCCAAGCAAGGCGCGCGAACCGCACTGCAACGGAACCCGAAAGAGCCTTACGAGGAGTCTTGACATGCGGCAGCAGCTTATCGCGTAAGCCTGTTTCCTTTAGAACCTGAAACATCCGTTCTACGTGCTTCTCCGAGAGGCCCTTGGAGAGCTCCTGCCAAGCCCGCTCCGGAACCAAAAAGTCCGTTTCCCCGGAGCTCACCATGCGCTTCATCAGCATCATGGTTTCGGGGGCAACCTTGAAATTGAACCGAGCTGCAAACCTAGCTACGCGCAGAATTCTGACGGGGTCTTCAGCGAATGCATCGCTTACATGGCGAAGCAAACGTCTCTTCAGGTCTCTCTGGCCGCCATAGGGATCGATCAATTCCCCGGTCTCTTCATCCTTCGCTATTGCGTTTATCGTGAGATCCCGCCGTCTAAGGTCGTCCTCTAAGGTCACGCTGGGCGAGGTGTAGACCTTGAAGCCCTTATAGCCCCGCCCGCTCTTTCGCTCGGTACGTGCCAGTGCGTATTCTTCATGCGTCTCAGGATGCAAGAACACGGGGAAATCCTTGCCGACCGGTTTGAACCCCTTGGCCTGCATTTCCTCAGGTGTAGCACCGACGACGACATAATCCTTTTCCTTGACCGGGAGGCCGAGCAGCTCGTCGCGCACCGCCCCGCCGACCGCGTAAGTCTTCACTCGTGCTGCCGATCGAGCTTGGGGATCGACTCGGGCTCGCGCTCCGCGGCTTCGATCCATTCGCGCATCGCCGGCAGGGCCAGCATGGCGTCGGCATAGGCACCGCATGCGCTCGGCAGCTCCACTTCGTAGGTGCGAAAACGCAGCACGACCGGCGCATACATCGCGTCCGCGGCGCTGAACGGCCCGAACAGGAATGGCTTTTGGGCAGCGTTCCAGATCTCAAGGATGCGCTGAATCTCCATTGCGACTTCGGCCGTGCGTCCCTTGCCCGGATAGCGCTTGCGCACGTTCATGCTCATGTGATTGCGCAGTCTCGGAAATCCGGAATGCATTTCGGCCGAGATGGCGCGGGCGCGCTGCGCAGGATTCGACGGCCACAGCCTCGGGTTCCTTTCGGCAAGGTATTCGAGGATGGCGAGCGAGTCCCAGACCGTCGTCTTCCCATCGACCAGGACCGGCACC
>DASQGB010000034.1:0-2587 GCA_035632815.1 Burkholderiales bacterium
CGGCCAGAAGGAAGGCGGGATGGACAAGCTCCAGGGCAAGAAGATCGTGAACATCTATCACGACTCGGCCTACGGCAAGGAAACCATCCCGGTGCTCGACGTGCAGGCGAAGAAGTACGGCTTCCAGGTGACGCACATCGCGGTGCCGCACCCGGGCAACGAGCAGCAGTCGCAGTGGCTGCAGGTGCGCCAGATCAAGCCGGACTGGGTCATCCTGCGCGGCTGGGGCGTGATGAACCCGACCGCCCTCAAGGCGGCGGCCAAGGTCGGCTATCCGCGCACCAAGATCGTCGGCGTGTGGTGGTCCGGCGCGGAAGAGGACGTGATCCCGGCGGGCGACGCGGCGAAGGGCTACATCGCCGCCGGCTTCAACCTGCCCGGCACCAGCTTCCCGGTGATGCAGGACCTGCTCAAGCATGTCTACAAGAAAGGCAAAGGCGAGATGGAGGACAACTCGCGCATCGGCTCGATCTATCACACCCGCGGCATCGTCGCCGGCATCATCACGGCGGAGGGCATCCTCAAGGCGCAGGAGCGCTACGGCAAGGGCAAGCCGATGACCGGCGAGCAGGTGCGCTGGGGCATCGAGAACATCAACATCGACGACAAGCGCCTGAAGGAGCTCGGCGCGACCGGCCTGATGCAGGCGCTCAAGGTGTCGTGCATGGACCACGAGGGCGGCGGCGCGGTCAAGTTCCTGCAGTGGGACGGCAAGAAGTGGACCGTGATCACCGACTGGATCACCTCCGACCAGTCGATCGTGCGCCCGATGATCGAGACCTCCGCAGCGCAGTACGCGAAGGAAAAGAACATCACCCCGCGCGACTGCTCCAAGGAGAAATAGAGCTTCGTTGACCCGACGGCCGCCTGAGGGCGGCCGTTTTCATTTATTGCCATGGCAACCCAGGCCCACCTCGCGGTAAACAACATCGAGGTCATCTACGACCACGTCATCCTCGTGCTGCGCGGCGTGTCGCTCGAGGTGCAGGAAGGCCAGATCGTGGCGCTGCTCGGCGCCAACGGCGCCGGCAAGACCACCACGCTGAAGGCGATCTCGAACCTGCTGCGCGCCGAGCGCGGCGACGTCACCAAGGGACAGATCCTGTACCGCGGCGAGCGCATCGACCAGCTCAATCCGTCGATTCTCGTCAAGCGCGGCATTTGCCAGGTGATGGAGGGGCGGCACTGCTTCCAGCACCTCACGGTGGAGGAGAACCTGCTCACCGGCGCCTACACGCGCGGCGCATTCGGCGGCGGCGTGGCCGAGGACCTGGAAAAGGTCTACAGCTACTTCCCGCGCCTGAAGGAGCGCCGCCACTCGCAGGCGGGCTATACCTCGGGCGGCGAGCAGCAGATGACGGCCATCGGGCGGGCGCTCATGGCGCGTCCGAACCTGATCCTGCTCGACGAGCCGTCGATGGGCCTCGCGCCGCAGCTGGTGAAGGAGATCTTCGAGATCGTGAAGGCGCTGAACTCGAAGGAGAAGGTGAGCTTCCTGCTCGCCGAGCAGAACACCAACATGGCGCTTCACTTCGCCGACTACGGCTACATCCTGGAGAACGGGCGGGTGGTGATGGACGGCGCGGCGCGCTCGCTCGCCGAGAACGAGGACGTGAAGGAGTTCTACCTCGGCTTCTCCTCGGGCGGCCGCAAGAGCTTCCGCGACGTGAAGTCCTATCGACGGCGCAAACGGTGGCTGTGAAGCGGCTGGTTGTGAAGTATTTCGACAAGCTGGAAACGCGCTCCCCCAAGAGTCGCGAGGCGGCGCTCATGGCCGCGCTGCCCAAGCTGATCGCGCACGCCAAGCGCCGTGCCCCGGGTTTTTCGCGCATCCTCGAAAACGTAAGGCCTGAAAAGATCAACTCCCGAAAAGCGCTCGCCAAGCTTCCGGTCACGCGCAAGTCCGATCTGGCGACCCTGCAAAAAGAGCTGCCGCCGCTCGGCGGCCTCAACGCGACGCCGGCGGAGAAGCTCGCCAAGCTGTTCGCTTCGCCCGGTGGGATCTACGAGCCCGAGGGGCGCGGCAAGGACTGGTGGCGCACGGCGAGGGGGCTCTTTGCCGGGGGGTTCCGCGCCGGCGATCGCGTCCTCAATACTTTCGCCTACCATTTCACGCCCGCCGGATCGATGCTCGAAGCGGGCGCGGCGGCGCTGGGCTGCACGGTGGTGCCGACCGGCGTCGGCCATACCGAGATGCAGGTCGCGGCGATCCGCGACCTCGGCATCACCGGCTTCGTGGGCACGCCTTCGTTCCTCAAGCTGATCGTGGAGAAGGCGGACGAGCTCAAGGCCGACATTACCTGTCTGAGGAACGCGCAGGTCGGCGCAGAATATCTGCCGCCGTCTCTGCGAAAATCCTTGCGGGAGCGCGGCATGGCTGTGACGCAGATGTACGCCAGCGCCGACCTCGGCTTGATCGCTTACGAGTCGCTGATGCCGGACGGCACGGTCAACGAGGGCATGATCCTCGAGGAAGCCTTGCTCCTCGAGATCGTGCGCCCGGGCAGCGGCGACCCCGTGGCGCCGGGCGAGATAGGCGAGGTGCTGATCACCTCGTTCAACAAGGACTATCCGCTGATCCGCTTCG
>DASQGB010000035.1:0-14565 GCA_035632815.1 Burkholderiales bacterium
CGACGCGGTCGACGGGCCGATGCCGCAGACGCGGTTCGTGCTGCGCAAGGCCCTGGGTCACGGGCTGAAACCGATCGTGGTGATCAACAAGGTCGACCGGCCGGGCGCGCGTCCCGACTGGGTGGTCAACCAGACCTTCGATCTGTTCGACAAGCTCGGCGCCAGCGAAGCGCAGCTGGATTTCCCTGTGATCTACGCCTCGGCGCTGCTGGGCTGGGCGACCAAGAACTCCAACGAAGTCGGCAAGGACCTCGCACCGCTCTTCGAGGCGATCCTCGAGCACGTGCCGATGCGCGACGAAGATTCCGACGCGCCGCTACAGCTGCAGATCTGCTCGCTCGACTACTCGAGCTACGTCGGCAAGATCGGCATCGGGCGCATCCGCCGCGGGCGCGTGCGCGCGGCGCAGGAGGTGCTCGTCCTGAATGGTCCGGAGGCTGCGCCCATCAAGGCAAAGGTCAACCAGGTGCTGATGTTCGAGGGCCTGGAGCGCGTGCAGGTGGAAGTAGCCGAAGCCGGCGACATCGTGCTCATCAACGGCATTGAAGAAGTGAGCATAGGCACCACGCTCTGCGATCCGGAGCATCCCGATGCGCTGCCGCTGCTCAAGGTCGACGAACCCACGCTCACCATGAATTTCCTGGTGAATGCCTCGCCGCTCGCCGGCAAGGAAGGCAAGTACGTCACCAGCCGCCAGATCCGCGAGCGCCTGGAGCGCGAGACCAAGAGCAACGTCGCCATGCGGGTCGAGTATCCCGCGGACACCGACACCTTCATCGTGCATGGCCGCGGCGAACTGCATTTGACGATCCTGCTCGAGAACATGCGCCGCGAGGGCTACGAGCTCGCCGTGTCGCGGCCGCGCGTGGTGTTCAGGGACATCGACGGCGTGCGCTGCGAGCCCTACGAGGTGCTCACCGTCGACGTCGAAGAAGCCAGCCAGGGCGCCGTGATGGAAGAGCTCGGCCGCCGACGCGGCGAGCTGCTCGACATGATGCCCGACAGCAAGGGCCGCGTGCGCCTGGACTACCGCATCACGGCGCGCGGCCTGATCGGCTTCCAGGGCCAGTTCATGACCCTCACGCGCGGCACCGGGATCATGAGCCATGTGTTCGACGACTACGCGCCGGCCAAGGGCGAGCTCGAAGAGCACCGCAACGGCGTGCTGGTGTCGCAGGACGACGGCGTCGCCGTCGCCTATGCGCTGTGGAAGCTGCAGGAGCGCGGCCGTATGTTCGTCAGCCCCGGCGACCCGGTGTATGAGGGCATGATCATCGGCATCCATACGCGCGACAACGACCTCGTGGTAAACCCGATCAAGACCAAGCAGCTCACCAACATCCGCGCTTCCGGCAAGGACGAGGCGATCGACCTCACGCCGCCCATCGGTCTCACGCTCGAGTACGCGGTCGAGTTCATCGGCGACGACGAGCTCGCCGAGATCACGCCCCTGTCTATTCGGCTCCGCAAGCGTTTCCTCAAGGAAAACGAGCGCAAGCGCGCCGAGCGCGCCGCGGCGTGAACTTCCTCACAGGCGAAAGAGGGCGGATGCGATTATGGTATCCACCCGTATGCTTCGACAGATCTTCGCCAGTCTCATGTTGCTCGCAGTGGCGGCCTGCGCAAGTGCGCCCGCCGCGCGGGTGGAAGCCGGCCCCGGCGCGGCGCAAAGTGCTGCCAGTCACGCCCTGAAGATGGTCGGCAAGCCCTACCGTCCCGCCGGAGCAAGTCCATCCACCGGCTTCGATTGCAGCGGCCTGGTGCAGTTCAGCTTCCGGCAGGCGGGAAGGGCGGTGCCGCGCAGCACCGAGGAGCAGCGGCGCGTGTCGGCTCGCGTCGGAGGATCGAACCTCAAGCGCGGCGACCTGCTGTTCTTCGACCAGGAGGGGAAGAAGAACTCGCACGTCGGCATCTACCTCGGGGATGGCAGGTTCGTTCACGCGCCGTCTTCGGGCAAGCAGGTGCGCATCGACCGGCTGGACTCCCCCTACTGGAAAAAGCACCTCTCCGAGGTCCGGCGCTTTACCTGAGGAGCTCGCGCGCCGCGCGCATGCCGCTGCGCAGGGCGCCGGCGACCGTTCCGGCTTCGTCCGGGTCGGTCGCCTCGCCGGCGAAGAACAGTGTCTTCTCCAGCGGCCTTCGCAGGATCTCGCGCGCGCCCTGCCCGCCGACGGTCACGTAGCTGTAGCCGCCCCGCGCATAAGGGTCGCTCTGCCAGTCCTGGACGTACGCGGCCTCGATCCTTGGAACACGCCCGAACGCCGAGCGGACGCTCGCCAGCGCGGCTCGAAGTAATTCCTTCTCGCTTGACCCGGCAAGGCGGGCCGCCTTTGGACCACCCGCCCACGCAGTAAGCAGCGGCGCGCGCATGGGCAGCGGCGTCCAGAACGTGGGAAAGGGCGCACGCGGCGAATGGAAGAACGCGACATCGGGGCAGCGCTCGTCCCAGAACGCCTCTCGAAAACGCATCGCGACGCGGATCACCGGTCCCGATGCGAGTTTCTCCAGAGCGGCCTGTTTTGCGGACAATTGGGGAGAGAAGCGAACCGAGCCGGCCTGCAGTACGCCGAGGGGCAAGGTAATGACCGCGCGCTGCGCTAGCGCGCGAAAAGGTCTTCCGCGCCGCGTGCCCTCGATCGTCACCGCGCCGCGTTTCCAGCGTATCTCGCGCACCACGACACCGAGCTCGAGCCGGGTGTTTTTCTCCAGAAGAGATTCGAGGAGCGGCCCGTAACCTCCCTGGGGCCGCATCTGCGAGGAGCCGAGCGCGGTTTGCCACTCTTCGGCGATGTCGCGGGCGCTGACGCGCGCGGGGTCGGCGGCGTCGAATCCCTGCACCATCATCCGGGCGAACGTGCGGGTGACGCTCGGGAGGTTTTTCCGGGTTCTGAGAAACGCCTCGAAGGAAAGGTCGTGCTTCTTCAACACCGCGGTAGCACGCATCGCTTTGTGCGCTTGCGCGAAGGCGTCGACCGGCCGCAGCCTTCCCCGGTGCACGAAGCGCTGCGTGCGGGTCGAGTCCACGCCCGGAATGCCCGCGCGCGCGAGCAGGGCCAGCGTGGCTTCGGGACGCCCATGGATGAATTCGGCGCCGAGCTCGACCGGCACCGGCAGACCCGGCATGCGCCGCGTCAGGCAGCGCCCGCCGATGCGCTCGCGCGCTTCGACGAGCAGCACCGATCGCCCGGCCTCGGCAAGCTCAGCCGCCGCCGCGAGCCCGGCGGCGCCCGCGCCGATGACGATGACTTCGCAGGAGCCGTCGCTCAGGCCACGTATCGGCACTGCGAAGCGGGCGCGCGGGTGTCCATGTTGCGCCCGCGATTGATGTGGTCGTCGATCTCGGCGGCGCAGCCGATCATGCGGCCGTAGAGAAAGATGGTGAACGCCGCGATCTCCAGGTCGTGCTCCGAAAAGTCGCCGCCACGGTAGCGCGGCCACAGCATCTTCAGCAGCAACGCGCCGATGACCCCGTCGATGTTGACGCAGAACACGTTGCGCGTGACTCCCGACTCGAACAGCGCACGCGCCAGCTCATGGTAGTACTCGTGAAACAGGTTGTATTCGCTGCGGCCGCGGAACAGCTCATGGATGAAGCCTTCGCGCGGATCCTGGTTCACCGGCTTGTCGCGGAATACCGGGTGGTTGAGCCCGGCGATCGCGCGCATGCGCTCGGCCCCCGATTCCTTGAGCTCGGTCTTCTGGCGTGCGTACTGGGCAGCGAAGCGCTGCGCCATCGCCTTGAGGTCGAGGCCGTGCGCCGCGCTCGCCGGATCCTTCAGCCCCGAGTCGCGGAACTGCTCGGCGAGAAAGATGATGCCCTCGTAGCCGGCGCCGCCGTGCGAATAACCCGTATGCGTGAGGAAGCCGACCATCGCCTTGTTGATCTGCACGCGGCTCGGCGTTTCCGGGCCGTCGGCGGACACCGCGCCTTTGCAGCCCTGCGCCGAGATGCTGCCCACCGCATTCGAGACCAGCAGCCCGGTGAGGACCTGGAACGCGAACAGCTGGTCGGGCTTGGCGCGCTCGCCGATCAGCGTGAGGTAGGCGAGCTCGGTTGCCGACCATGACGCAGCCAATTCTTCATTGGGAATCCCACAGAACCGGTGCGGTTCGTGCCGCGCCGCGTCCACCGAAGCGCCGATGAGCGTGCCCCACAGGCCCACATACCAGGGCAGGCCGCGCACCGTCTCGCGCGAGATCCGTTTGCGCATCAGCGGTCCCCACGCCAGGGTGGCGCAGATGGCACCGAGCACTGCGTCGCGCGTCGGCGCGCCGCCGAGGGAGCGCAGGTAACGGACAAAGACCGACTTTGCCTTCCTGGTCGCCAGCGCGGCGAGCATGGCCTCGGCCTTCGGATCGGGTTGCGCGCCGGTGAACAACGCTTTTTCTTTGCCAGTTATCTTGCTGAAATCGAAGCTTTCGTCGTGCGCATCCTGCAGCCCCGAGTGCGCGAACAAATCGACCAGCTCGTCCGTCGCCTTGCGCACTGCCGCAACACGGTTTGGCCCATAGATGCTGCACGCCGCGGCGAGCACCGAGTTGGGAGCGTTGCCCGCTTCGCGCGCCGCCTGTGCTGCCGCGAGCATCGCGTCGCCGTGCAGATTGACGCCGGCGGTGATGGCGACGTTCATCAGCGCGCTGTCGTTGGCGCCTCCCGGCTCGCGCAGCAGCGCGTGGCACAGATTGGACTCGAGCGGCCGCTTTGCCGCTTCCAGGACCGTTACGCCATGCACCTGGGTGATCTGGGTCTTCGCGTCCATCACCGACGCACCCGAGGTATCCCTCATCGACTGGCGCGGAAACGCGCGGCCGATCTGGCGGTTGAGCTGCGCGATGTGCTGGTTGTACGGCGCCACGGCCTCGACCGCCGGAAGATCGAGCTCGGGCGGCAGCGCGAGGCCACGGCTGGCGCCGAACCAGGGCTTGAGCGCCAGGCTGCCCCGCGGCGCGGAGTCAGGCTCGATGCCGTTCAGCTTCATGACCCGGGTGAGCGCGAGCGGGATATGCGCGATGTTGGCGACCAGCGCGCCGCGCGGCGAGCACACCGGTTGCTCCGGCGTGAACAGCTTGTCGACGCCGAAGCTCTGCATGAACCAGCGCTCTTTGGCGAGCGCGTCGTCACCCGAGCCACCCATGGCGCCGGCGTGGCCGACGGCGCGCGTCAGGCGCGCTTTCCAGCGACCCACCACGCAAGCCACCACCGGCTTGGTGAAGTTGAGGTCGTATTCGTAGTAGCCGCCCGGCTCGGCGTAGATCACCGCCGCCTTGCTGCGGCGATCGTTGGCGAGCGCGAACACGAACTCGGGCGCGGCGAAATGAATGTAGACGTCCTTGCCGCTCGAGACCAGCGTCGTTGTTCCCCAGCCGGCGGCGGCGAGATACTGGGCGATGGTGGTCGTGAAGTTGCCGGAATTCGAGTAGATCGCGACCGAGCCCTTGATCAGCGACTCGGCGGGATCGTCGCCGCCGAGCGCGCCGCCGATGCGCACCCGGTTCCACGAGTCCGCGACGCCGAGACAGTTGGCGCCGAAGATGTCGATGCCGCTCTGCTGCCCCATCGCGCGCACCTCGCGCGCGTCGTGCACCGCCACCTTTTCGGTGATCATCACGATCTTGCGCAGGTCGGGGTTGACGCGCACCAGCTCGGCGACGCCGTCGCGCACGCCCGAGGGCGGCAGGTAGACCACGCCGACGTTGAAGCGGTGGCCGGCGTCGAGGCCTTCGCGCACGCTGTTGTAGACCGGAACGTCGCCGATCGGTGTCTTGAGCTTTTGGCCCTGGCGTCCGGGCGAGGTGCCGAACACCACGTTGCCGCCGGAATAGGCGTGGCTTACGGGCGTGACCTCGCTCGATTCCCCGCCGAGGATGTTGAGCACGCAGACGCGATCCTTGCGCGTCGCCACTTCTTCCAGACTGCTGATGCCGACGAAATACTTGAAAGGACCCACACCCTGGCTGCGATCCATGTCAGCTCCCCAGACCCATGCTCTTCGCGACCTGGCTGCGCCCTCCCGCCTTCATCCACCGGTCCGCGGCGAGCGCGTAGTTGACCACCTCGCTCATCGCGGAGTCGAAACCGAAGAAGCGGTACGGCAGGCCGAGCGCCTCGGCGGTGTCGCGCATCGCGCCCAGGCCGCGCACCAGATTCGGCCCGCCGCGCCCGATCACCACGTAGAGCGGCGTCGGCCCGTGCGCGCCGAAGTGCTCGCGCAGCGCGTCGGCCATCGCGCGGAAGGTCTCGAAAATATCGGTGTTGTTGGACTTGCCGCCGATGATGAACAGCACGTTGGACTGCGCCAGCCAGTACTTGAAGCAGATGCGCGCCACGTCGTGCATTTTCTCGTAGGGCGGGTTGCCGCCGAAGTCCGACGAGATGATCGCCTCGTCGCCCAGCGCCTGGGTGACGAGCGAGTTGGCACCGCCGCCGAAGGTCGGCGCCAGGATCGTGCCCTTCGGGTTGATCACGAACACATCGCTCTGCCCCTGGTAGGTGCGCAGCTGATTGATCTCGTGCTCGAAATCGGAGTAGTCGCCCGCGAACAGGCTCGCCGGCAGCTTGAGCCGCTCGCGGCGCGGATCGTCGCGGTCGAAGCCGCACTTGAAGTCGCAGGCCACCGGCACCAGGCGCCCGCCGCGGCCGGGACTCATGCGGATCGGGTTGAGCTCGAGCGTGGTCAGGCCGTAGTGGTGGAACAGCTCCCACAGCTTCGGCAGGTTCTGCACCAGCGGCGAGATGATCTCGCGCGGCGCGCCGATGTCGGTGAGCGCATTGGCGATGACGAATGCCTTTAGGCCGGTTAGCGCCTCGAACGGCACCTCGGCGACGTGCTCCTTGTCGAGCTCCTCGATCGCGATGCCTCCCTTGTGCGTCAGCGTGATGGTCGGAGCGCGGAACCGGGTCGAGTCGCTGATCGCGAAGTACACCTCGTGCTCGGCCGGTACCGCGCCTTCGAAGGTCACGCCCTGCGCCTTGGAGACGACGTTGCCGACCCGGTGCTCGACGAAATACAGGCGCTCCTTCTCCTGCAGCGCCGTCTTGAGATCGCTGGCGCGCCCGATCAGGCCGCTCTTGCCCTTCTTGCCGACCCCGCCCTTGAAGATCGGCTTCACGAACACCGAGCCGCGGCGCTCGATCAGGCCCTTGATGTCGTCTTCGCTCGCTTCCGGGCCGAGCACTTCGGCCGACGGGAAGTCGACGAACTGCAGCAGCTTCGAGCCGTGCAGCATTCCGGTCAACTGCATGCGTCCTCCTCAGTGCGGCTTGCGGCGCAGGCGCCCCCAGTGGCGCACGATCCAGGGCACGACGAGCACGGCCGCGGTGAGCGCGAGCAAGCTCGCCGAGATCGGCTGCGTGAAGAACACGCTCGCATCACCCTGGGCGATCGACAGCGCGCGCCGGAACTGCGTCTCGGCGAGCGGCCCGAGGATCAGGCCGATTACCGCCGGACCGACCGGGATGTCCCAGCGGCGCATGGCGAAGCCGAGCAGGCCGAACACATACAGCGTGAGGAGATCCACCCAGGACTGGTGCAGGCTATAGGCGCCGAGCGTGGCGAACACCAGGATCGCCGCATAGAGGATCTCGCGCGGGATCGTCAGCACCCTAACCCAGATGCCGATCAGCGGCAGGTTCAGGATCAGCAGGATGACGTTGCCGATGTAGAGGCTGGCGATCAGGCCCCAGACCAGCTCGGTCTGGGTCTGGAACAGCAGCGGCCCCGGCTGCAGGCCGTAGTTCTGGAATGCGCCGAGCAGGATCGCCGCAGTCGCCGAGGTGGGGATGCCCAGCGTGAGGAGCGGCACCAGCACGCCGGTGGCCGCGGCATTGTTGGCGGACTCGGGGCCCGCCACGCCTTCGATCGCTCCCTTGCCGAATTCTTCCGGATGCTGGGTCAGCTTCCTCTCGGTCGCGTAGGAAAGAAAAGTGGGGATCTCGGCGCCGCCTGCGGGAATGGTGCCGAAGGGAAAGCCGATGGCCGTGCCGCGCAGCCAGGCGGGCCAGGAACGCTTCCAGTCCTTCTTCGACATCCACAACGACCCGGTCAGCTTCTCGACGGTTTCATGCACCCGGCCGGTGTACGCCGCCATGTAGAGCGCCTCGCCCACCGCGAACAGCCCGACGGCGAGCACGACGACGTCGATGCCGTCGAGCAGCTCCGGCACGCCGAACGAAAAGCGCGCCTGCCCGGTCTGGCTGTCGATGCCGACCAGTCCCAGGAGCAGGCCGAGGAACAGGCTGGTCAACCCCCGCACCGTCGATGCGCCGAGCACCGCGGCGACGGTGATGAAGGCGAACACCATCAGTGCGAAGTACTCGGCTGGCCCGAACTTCAGCGCCATCTCGACCACGTAGGGCGCGACCAGCGTCAGGGCGATCGTCGCCAGGCTGCCGGCGACGAACGAGCCGATCGCGGCGGTCGCGAGCGCCGGCCCAGCGCGCCCGGCCTTGGCCATCTTGTTGCCTTCGAGCGCGGTGGCGATCGACGCCGATTCGCCCGGCGTGTTGAGCAGGATAGTGGTGGTCGAGCCGCCGAACATGGCGCCGTAGTAGATGCCGGCGAACATGATGAGCGCGCCGGTGGGATCGAGCTTCACCGTCAGCGGCAGCAGCATCGCGACCGTGAGCGCCGGCCCCACCCCGGGCAGCACGCCGACGAAGGTCCCCATCGTCACGCCGATGAAACCCCACAGCAGGTTGATCGGCTTTAGCGCAACGCCGAAGCCGGCGAGCAGCGCCTCGAGCGCCTCCACGCTAAATCCCTGCGCCGCCGAGAAGCGGAGCCAGCCAGCCGGCGGGCAGGCTCACATTGAGCAGCTTGACGAAGAACAGATACACGCCAAGCGACAGGGCCAGGCCCATGGCGGCGTCGCGGATCGGTCGTCTGCTTCTAAAACCACGCGCGACAAAGACGAAGAGCACGGTGCCGGCAACGACGAAGCCACCCCAGCCGATCAGGGCCATGTGCGCGAAGAGACCCGCACTTACCCAGAGGAAACCCGATGCGTCGAAGACCGCGGCGTGCTCGCTGCGCTGCCGCCAGCCGCCGCTGAAGGCCTCGATGCTGAGCCAGACGCCGAGCAGCAGCAGCCCCGCGGTGACCACCGCGGGAATGAAGTTGGGGCCGATGCCGGCGTAGCCGCCCTCGGAGGGCAGCGTAGCCGTGACCGCCGCCGCGCCGGCGCCGAGCGCGAGCACGCCCAGCGACAGCGCAACTTCGGCCTTTGAGCGGGGCACTGCTGCCGCGCTACTTCTTCAGGCCGAGCGACTCGATGATGGCGGAGACGCGCTTGGTATCCTCGTCGAGAAACTTCTTGTACTCCTCGCCGCCGAGGTACTCCGAGGCCCAGCCCATCTTCTCCAGCGTGCCCTTCCACGCCGGCGTCTCGGTTGCGGCTTTCACCAGCTTGACCAGGTTGTCGCGCTGCTGCGGCGTGAGCCCCGGCGCGCCGAAAATGCCGCGCCAGTTGCCGAGCTCGACGTTGATGCCCTGCTCCTTGAAGGACGGGATGCCCTCGAATTTCTTCGGCGAGGACACGCCCAGAGCGCGCATCTTGCCCGCCTTGACCTGCTCGGCGAACTCGCCGACGCCGGAGACGCCCGCGGTGACGTGGCCGCCGAGGATCGCCGCGATCGCCTCGCCGCCGCCCTTGAAAGCCACGTAGTTGACCTTCGCCGGGTCGACGCCGACCTCCTTCGCGATCAGGCCGATGAGGATGTGGTCGGTTCCGCCTGCCGAGCCCCCGCCCCAGGACACCTTGCCGGGGTCCGCCTTGAACGCCTTCACCAGGTCGCCCATCGTCTTGTGCGGCGAGCTTGCCGGCACGACGATCACTTCCCATTCGCTGGTAAGGCGCGCAATGGGGGTGACCTGCGACAGGTTGACCGGCGACTTGTTGAGGATGATGCCGCCGACCATCACCATGCCGCCGATCATCACCGCGTTGGGATCGCCTTTCGCCGAATTGACGAACTGGGCGAGGCCGATGGTCCCGGCGGCGCCGCCCTTGTTGTCGAACTGCACGCCCGACACCAGCTTGGCGCTCTGCATCGCCGACGCCAGGTTGCGGCCGGTCTGGTCCCAGCCGCCGCCGGGGTTGGCCGGGATCATCATCTTGAGCGCGGGCTGCGCCGTCGCCAACGAGCCGAACATCGCCAGGCCGAGCGCAAAAAACAGATATCCGAGTCTTCTCACGGGTTTTCCTCCTCAGGGGTATGCGAGAATGCCGACCCGCATTGTAAGTCCAGTACTGCCCCGATGATCAAGATAGACAATCTGGTGAAGGCCTTTGGCCCGAAGCGCGCGGTGGACGGCATCTCGTTCACGGTCGAGCGCGGCGAGGTGCTCGGCTTCCTCGGCCCCAACGGCGCCGGCAAGTCGACCACCATGCGCATGATCACCGGCTTCATGCCGCCGACCTCCGGCAGCGTCAGCATCGGCGGCCACGACGTCGCCGAGTCCCCGCTGCCGGCGAAGCGCCTGATCGGCTACCTGCCGGAGAACGCCGCCGCCTACACCGACATGACGGTGCGCGGCTTCCTCGGCTTCGCCGCCGAGCTGCGCGGCCTGGCGGGCGCGGCGCGCAAGAAAGCGATCGCCCGGGTGGTGGAGCTGTGCTTCCTGCACAGCGTCCTGCACCAGTCGATCGACACGCTGTCCAAGGGCTACCGGCACCGCACCTGCCTCGCGCAGGCGCTGATCCACGACCCCGACGTACTGATCATGGACGAGCCCACTGACGGGCTCGACCCCAACCAGAAGCACGAGGTGCGCAACCTGATCCGAGAGCTCGGCAGGAACAAGGCGATCGTGTTCTCCACCCATATCCTCGAGGAGGTCGATGCCGCCTGCACGCGCGCCATCATCATCGACCGGGGCAAGATCGTGGCGAACGGTACGCCCGGGGAGCTGCGCGCCATGTCCGCGCTCGCCGGCGCCGTGACGCTCGCCGCGCGCGGCGCCTCCGAGGAAAGGCTCGCCAAGCTGGGAAGAGTCGAAAAGCTGAACGGCGGCTTCCGCATCTATCCGCTCGACAAGGCGAGGGCGGCCGAGCTCGCCCAGGACGTGATCGACCTCGTCAACCATCATGGCTGGAAGGTCGAAGGCATGTACAGCGAGCGCGGCGAGCTCGACGAGGTGTTCCGCAGGATCACGTTGCCCGACACGGTGGCCAAATGAGGGCCATCTGGACCATCGCCAAGCGCGAGCTCGCGAGCTACTTCACCTCGCCGGTGGCCTACGTGTTCCTGGTGATCTTCCTGCTGCTCACCGGGTTTTTCACCTTCACCGCGGGCAATTTCTTCGAGCGCGGCGAGGCGAGCCTGGCGGCGTTCTTCGGCTGGCATCCCTGGGTCTACCTGATGCTGGTGCCGGCGGTCGGCATGCGCCTGTGGGCCGAAGAGCGCCGCTCGGGCACCATGGAGCTGCTGCTCACCATGCCGATAACCACGTGGCAGGCCATCATCGCCAAGTTCCTCGCGAGCTGGATCTTCCTCGCGGTGGCGCTCGCGCTGACCTTCCCCTCGATCGTCACCGTGAACCTGCTCGGCGAGCCGGATAACGGCGTCATCGTGGCGGGCTACCTCGGCAGCCTGCTGCTTGCCGGGGCCTACCTCGCGATCACCTGCATGACCTCGGCCATGACGCGCAACCAGGTAGTGGCGTTCATCCTGTCGGTGGTGATCTGCCTGTTCCTGATCCTGGCCGGCTTCAACCCGGTCACCGACCTGATGACGCGCTGGGCGAGCCCGGCGCTCATCGACACCGTGGCCGCGTTCTCCGTGGTCACGCACTTCGACAATTTCCAGCGCGGCGTGATCGACCTGCGCGACCTGGGGTTTTTCCTATCGGTGATCGGATTCGCCCTGTTCGCCACCGGCGTGGTCATTCGCGGGCAGCGCTCGGGCTGAGCATGAAAAAATACGAACCTCTGCTGTATTCGGCGATCGGCCTCGCCGCGCTTCTTCCGCTGCTGGTGGCGGCCAATTACCTGGTTTCGACCGTTCCCAGCCGGATAGTCGATCTGACCGAGGGCAAGCTCTACACCCTGTCCGACGGCACGAAGAAGATCCTGCGCAGCCTCTCCGCGCCAGTGAAGGTGAAGCTCTACATCTCGCAGGGCGAGAGCGTGCCGGTGCAGCTGCGCGGCTTCGCGCAGCGTGTCGAGGATCTGGTGCGTGAATTCCAGAGCGCATCCAACGGAAACCTGCAAATAGAGAGATACAACCCCAGGCCCGACTCGGAGGAGGAGGACGCCGCGCAGCTCGACGGCATCGAGCCGCAGCAGCTCTACTCGGGCGAGCAGTTCTATCTCGGCATCGCGGTGAGCCAGCTCGAGCGCAAGCAGGCGATCCCCGCGGTGACGCCACAGCGCGAGCGGCTGCTGGAGTACGACCTGGTGCGCGCCATCGCGCGCGTCGGCTCCGCCCAACGCCCGACGGTCGGCCTGATGGCCGGCCTGCCGGTTCTGGGCGAGAAGTTCAATCCCTTCACCCGCCAGAGCTCGGATCCCTGGGTGCTGGCCAACGAGCTCAAGCGCGAGTTCGAGGTGAAGGAAGTGCCGATGAGCGCGAAAGAGATCGACAAGGACCTCAATGTCCTGCTGCTGATCCATCCGCGCGACGCGCAGCCCGAGACCGAGTACGCGCTCGACCAGTTCGTGCTGCGCGGCGGCAAGCTGATCGTGTTCGTCGATCCCTACGCCTATTTCGACCAGGCGCCGCAGATGCCCGGCATTCCGCCGCAGCCTTCGAGCTCCACGCTGCCGGCTCTGTTCAAGGCCTGGGGCCTGGAGATGGACCCGGGCAAGGTGGTCTCGGACGTGGTGTTCGCCTCGGGGGGCGGGCAGCGCTACACGCCGACCGTGCTGTCGCTCAACCGCACCGCGTTCAGCCGCGACGACATCGTCACCGGCTCCATCGAAACTCTGCTCTATGCCTTCGGCGGCGCATTCCAGACCAAGCCCGTCGATGGGATTCGCATCACCGAGCTCGTCAAGAGCTCGCCCAACTCGATGCTGGTCGACAACGCCAACGCCACGCGCTCGGGCGACGAGGCGACGAAGAGCTTCCAGCCCTCGGGCCAGCCGCTGCCGCTCGCGCTGCGTCTCACCGGCAAATTCAAGACCGCTTTTCCGGAGGGGCTTACGAGTGAAAAAAAACCGGTCCCCGGCACGCCGGCCCTGCGCGAGTCCTCCGCCGAGAATGCCGTGATCCTGGTCGCCGACGTCGACATGCTCGCCGACGGCGCGGCGGTCGACATCCAGGAGATGTTCGGCCGCAAGATCGTGGTGCCCTCCAACGGCAACCTCGCCTTCGCCCTCGGCATGGTCGAGCAGTTCGCCGCCGGCGACGATCTGATCTCGCTCAGGAGCCGCACCGCGGCGTTCCGCCCCCTGACGGTGGTGCGCGAGCTCGAGGCCGAGGCGCAGAAGCAGTACTTCGGCCAGATCCAGAGCCTCGAGGAGGAGCTGCAGAAGACCACCGCCAAGCTGCAGGAGCTGCAGAAGGCGCAAGGCGCGCCGGGCAAGTCGGCGCAGCTCCTCAGTCCCGAGCAGCAGGCCGAGCTCGAGCGCTTCCGCAAGACCGTCGCCGAGTCGCGCCTGGCGCTTAAGGAAGTGCGCAAGAACCTGCGGCAGGATGCCGAGAGCCTGGTGTTCTGGACCAAGGTAGTCAACATCGCGCTGATGCCGCTGCTGGTCGCGCTTGCCGGTCTTACGGTCGCGCTAATCCGCCGCAGAAGAGTTGCATGAGCCCGCGCATCGCGCTGATCCTGGTGATCCTGCTCGCCGTGCTGGGCGGCGGCGCGCTGCTCTACCAGCAGCAGGAGCGCGCGCGCCGGCCGCAGAACATCGGCACCCTCGGGCAGGTGCTGTTCAAGGACCTCAAGGCAGCCGACATCGCCGCGATCCGCATCGTCGAGCCCAAGCAGACGCTGACCTTGCAGCGGAAGGACGACGGCTGGGTGCTCGCCGAGCGCGAGGGCTTTCCCGCCGATCTCGCCAAAGTGCGCGAGTTCGTGATCAAGGTGATCGGCCTGAAGGTCGGCCAGAGCGAGCCGATCGGCGAAGCGGACCGCGCGCGCCTCAACCTCGACGCGAGCGGCGCCCAGGTGGAATTCAACGCCGCCGACGGCAAGCCGCTCGCCAGGCTGACCGCGGGCAAGAAGTACTTCAAGCGCGAGGTCGACAACCCGGACAAGGCGCCCGGCGACGGCCGCTTCCTCGTCGTGCCCGGCGAGGCGAAGCTGGTGTACATCGTCTCCGATCCGCTCGCGCAGGCGAGCGCCAAGAGCGCCGACTGGATCGACCGCAGCGCCTTCCAGGTGGAGAAAGTGAAAGCCCTGGAGCTGCGCTATCCCGACGGCAGCGCCTGGCGCATCGAGCGCAGCGGCGACAACGCCGACTGGAAGCTCGCCGGCGCGAGATCCGGCGAGAAGCTCGACGTCTCGCGCGCCAACGCCGCCACCTACTCGCTCAGCATGCTCGAGCTCGCCGACGTCATGCCGAAGGACGCCAAAACGGACGCGAAAGACAGCGGGCTCGACAAACCGACGCTGATCAATGCGA
>DASQGB010000036.1:0-5368 GCA_035632815.1 Burkholderiales bacterium
CCGGTGCTCACCGCCGGGCTGATGATCGGCTGCCGCGCCATCGAGGAAGGCAGCGGCCTGGAGTTCGGCCAGCTGTTCGCCGGGTTCCGCGATCATTTCGGCACGCTCGCCGCCGTGGGCGCGCTGTATCTCGCGGGATTCATCGTCATCTTCCTGATCGTCTTCGCGCTGACCGGCGCCGGGATGTTCGCGCTGTTCAGCGGCGCCGCCGATCCCTTTGCCGTGGGCGCGACGATGGTGATCGCGATCCTGCTCTCGCTCGCGCTGATGGTGCCGCTGGTCATGGCGCTGTGGTTCGCCCCGGCGCTGGTGGTGTTCAACGACCAGGGAGCGGTGGAAGCGATGAAGGGCAGCTTCGTCGGCTGCCTACGCAACATGCTGCCGTTTCTCGTCTACGGCATCATCGGGCTGGTGCTCGCCTTCCTCGCCACCATTCCGGCAATGCTGGGCTGGCTGGTGCTCGCCCCGGTCATCGCCGCCTCGATCTATGTCGCCTACCGCGACATCTATTACATCAGCTAGCGAATAGCCGCCTTCCCGCCCATAGCCAGGCGAGGCCGGCAAGCTGCGCGGCCCATACGGCGCCGAGCGCCCAAGGGTAGGCCTCGGGCGCATAACCCGCGGCGCTCTGCGGCCAGCGATCGAGCACCAGGCCTATTCCCCATTGTCCTGTGAACATGCCCGCGAAGCCGACGACATTGATCGCGGTGTTGGCGCGGCCGGCCATTTCCATCGGGTAGCGACGCGACAGGATCGAGTAGGAGAGCACCACCGCGGTGCCGGCGGCAACGAAAAGGCACCACAGCAGCAGCGAATGCATCCCCAAAACGACTAGGCCGAGGCTGAGCGCCGAAAGCGCCACTCCGCTCACCAGCAGGCCGAACGGGCTGCGACCTTGGCGCAGCCAGGCATCGGCGGCACGGCCGAAGCCGAGATAGCCCATCAGCATTGCCACGTTGACGGCGAGCAGGCCCCGCGCCACCTCCGCCTGCGAGTAGCCCGCGACGTCCCTCAGCCAGGGCGCGATCCACAGGGTCTGCAGCGATACCGCGGCCGACTGGCTCAAGCCAAGACACACGCCCAACCGGATGAAGGCGGGATCGCGCAACAGTATTGCCAGTCCTCTCAATTGCTGAGGTAGCGGTTCGACGCGACGGCGCGCACCGCGCTCAGGCACCCACAGCCACAGCACCAGGCTCACCGCCACGGTGGCGGCGACCAGGAGCAGGAACACCTCGCGCCAGCCCCAGACGCGCAGCAGGAGCTCCAGCGGCACCGTGGCGGTCATTGCGCCGACCGCGCCGGCAGCGAAGGCGATGCCGTTCATGGTCGAGATCCGCTCGGGCGGATACCACAGCACGAAGGCGGTCAGCGAAGCCATCAGGCAGGCCGACACGCCCAGGCCGATCAGCGCGCGCGCCGCGATCGCGCCGGCGGCGGAGTCGGCGAGCGCGAACCATGCTCCGCCCGCCGCCGCGATGAGGAGCAGCGTCGCGTTCACGCGGCGCGGGCCGAAACGGTCGAGCAGCAGCCCGAGCGGCAGCTGGAAGAGGGCGAAGGAGAGGAAGTACATGCTGGAAAGCAGGCCCAGCCCGCCCGCGCTCAGCCCGAACTCCGCGGCGAGCGTGGGCGCGAGCACCGCATTCACCATGCGGTAGAGGTAGGAAACGTAATAGCCCGCTAGAAACGGCAGCGCGACGCGAGCAAAAATCAATTCTTGGGCGTTTCCAGACCGCCCAGCAGGAAGCGGTTCCAGGTCGGCGTGACGATGATCTCGTTGACGCAGGCGCGCGCCGGCAGGGTGGCGATGAAAAGAATAGTGCGGCCGAGGTCTTCGGGCTGCAGCATCTTCGCGCGCACCTCGGGCGTCGGCGGCACCGGCCGCTTCTCGAGGATCGGCGTCGCCGCCTCGCCCGGCAGGATCGAGGTGGCGCGGATGCCGTTGGCGCATTCCTCCAGGTTGATCGACTCGGTGAGCGCGATGACCGCGTGCTTGGTGGCGTTGTAGCCAGGCCCGGTCAGCGTGCTCGCGTAGCGGCCTGCCCAGGAAGAGACGTTGATGATCAGGCCGTCCTTCCTCTCGCGCATTCCCGGCAGCACCGCGTGCACGCAATAGAACATCCCCGACAGGTTGATGGCGACGATCTGGTCCCAGCCCTCGGCCGAGACGTTCCTGAAATTGCGCTGCGGCAGGTTGATGCCGGCGCTGTTGACGAGGATGTCGATGCGCCCGTGGCGCTTCTGTATGTCCGCGGCGACTCTTGCGACCTGCGCCTTGTCGCCCACATCGAGGGCAATTGCTTCCGCCTTTACCCTCTGCATGGCTTCCTTTAGGGTCGCTTCGCTGCGGCCCGAAATCACCACCTTCGCGCCCGCCTTCTGCAGCTCGATTGCGCCGGCGAGGCCGATGCCCGAACCGCCGCCGGTGATCCAGGCGACCTTGTTCTCCAAGCTACCGTCGAGCATATTGCTGGGAACCGAACAGAATTTCGCGTTCCTTGTCGGAATGCGGAGCGCTGCGGCGCCTGTCCGCCAGCACTTCGACCGCCTTCTTCACCGCCGGGCGCGCCGCGATGCGGTCGCGCCAGCGCTTGAGGGCCGGATACTGCTCGATGTCGACGCCCTGGCGCTCGGGCGCGCGCATCCACGGCATGGTGGCCATGTCGGCGATGGTGTATTCATCGCCCGCGAGCCACTCGCTGTCCTTTAATTTTTTTTCAACAACTCCATAGAGCCGGTTCGCCTCGTTCCGATACCGGTTCATCGCGTACTCGATCTTCTCCGGCGCGTACTGCAGGAAATGATGCGCCTGGCCGAGCATCGGGCCGACGTGGCCCATCTGCGTCATCACCCATTGCATCACTTCCCAGCGCTTGCGCAGGTCCTTGGGGAGGAACTTGCCGCTCTTCGAGGCGAGGTAGAACAGCATCGCGCCCGATTCGGCGAGGGGGAACGGCTTCCCGCCCGGGCCGTCCTGGTCGATCATCGCCGGGATCTTGTTGTTGGGCGAGATCTCGAGGAACTCGGGCTTGAACTGCTCGCCGGCGCCGATGTCGACCGCGTGCACGCGATACGGCAGCCCGGTCTCCTCCAGCATGATGTGGATCTTGTGGCCGTTCGGCGTCGGCCAGGTATAGAGCTCAATCATCGTAGATCACCATGGTTCCCGCGATCTTGTCATGCCATCCCTGCTTGCGCCGGTCGATCGCGATCCAGACGAAGCCGAGGAACAACGGGAGGGCGGAAACCAGATAGGCGAAGAAGCGTATCACCAGGCGCGCGGTCGAGGGCCGCGCCCCGCTCTGCGCATCGACGATCTTCGCCGCGATGGCGAGCTTGCCCGGCGTCGCGCCGCAGGCGCGCCAGAAGACGATCACGGCCAGGGCCGGCAGCACGGTCTGGATCATGAAATCCCAGAAGCCGGCAAAGCCCCCGGCGGAGCGCACCAGGTATTCGCGGCCGTAGATCGCCACGATCACCGGTACCACGACGACGAACGCGATGAGCGCGTCGATGGCCGCCGCAATGACGCGCTGGGCAAGACCGACGTATTCAGGCGAGCTTGACGAGCTGCTTGCCAAAGTTGCCGCCCTTGAGAAGCGAGATCAGCCCCTTGGGCGCGTTTTCGAGCCCCTCGACCACCGACTCGCGGTACTTGAGTTTGCCCTCGGCGAAATAGCCGGCGAGCGCCTTGAGCGCCTCGCCGTAGCGGTCTTTCCAGTCGAACACGATCATGCCCTGCATCCGGATGCGGTTCACCAGCACCGAGCGCAGGTTCTTCATGGCGTAGGGCTCGGTGGCGTTGTACTCGGCGATCATGCCGCACACCACGACGCGCGCGAACACGTTGGTCAGCCGCAGCGTGGTGTCGAGAATTTCGGCGCCGACATTGTCGAAGAAGACATCGACACCCTTGGGGCAGGCCGCCTTCAGGTCGCGGTAGAGATTGCCCGCCTTGTAGTCGACGCAGGCATCGAAGCCGAGGCTGCGCGTGACGTAGTCGCATTTCTCCCGCCCGCCGGCGATGCCGACCGCCTTGCAGCCCCAGAGCTTGGCGAGCTGTCCGACCACGCTGCCGACGGCGCCCGACGCCGCCGACACGAGCACCGTCTCTTCCGGCTTCGGCTGGCCGATCTCCTTCAGGCCGAAGTATGCCGTCATTCCCGGCATGCCCAGCAGGCCGAGGTAGTACGAAAGCGGCGCGCGGGACGCATCGACCTTCACCAGGTCTTTTCCCAAACTGGAACCGAACAGCTGCCAGCCGTGCTGTGCCAGGACGTGATCGCCCTTCTTGAATTTCGCGTCCCTGGATTCCAGAACTTCTCCGACCGTCTGGCCGACCATGACCTCGCCGATATCGACGCCCTTCACGTAGCTCTTCGCATCGCTCATGCGCCCGCGCATGTACGGGTCGAGCGAGAGCCACAGGTTTTTAACCAGCACCTCGCCCTCCTGCGGCTTCGGCAGCGGAGCGGCTTCGATCCTGAAGTTCTGCTCGGTCACCCAGCCCGACGGCCGGCTGGCCAGCAGCACGCGCCTGTTCTCCATTACAGCGACGCGAAGCGCTCGAGGTGGTGATCGGCGTCGCCGAACTGTCGCGCGGCAGCAGTGAGCCGGCGGAAGGTGTGGCTCACCTTCAGCTCCTCGCTCATGCCCATGCCGCCGTGCAGCTGCACCGCTTCCTGGCTGATATGGCGCGCGCTGTCGGCGATCTTGATCTTCGCCGCCGAGACGGCGCGGGACCGGTCTGCGGCATTTTCAGAAGAATCAACTTTGGAACACGCCAGACAAGCCAAGGACTTCGCCTGCTCGTAGGAAATGTACATGTCGACGACGCGGTGCTGCAGCGCCTGGAAGGTGCCGATCGGCACGCCGAATTGCTTGCGCGTCTTCAGGTACTCGAGCGTGGTGTCGCACGCGAACTTCATCGCGCCCACCGCCTCGGCGCACACCAGCGCGGCGGCGAAGTCGACTGCTTCCTCCACGATGTCCCGGCTCCTGGAAACGAGCTCGGCTTTGCAGCCCGCGAGGTCGATATCCGCGGCGCGCATCCCGTCGAGCGTCTGGTAGGGCTTCATCTTGACCTCGGCGGCGTCGACCAGGAACAGGCCATTGGTCGCCGCAACGACCAGCTTGTCCGCCAGGGGCGCCCCGAGGACGGCCTTTTTCTTGCCTTTCAGGCTGCCGAGCTTGCTCAGGTCGTATCGCGACCCCTCCCCTGCATAGGCGAAGGCGAGCTTCATGCGCCCCTCGACCACGGCGGGCAGCACGCGCTTCGAGACCGCTGCATTCTTCGAGACGAGCTTCGCCGCCAGGACGGTGGGGAGATACGGCTCGACCACCAGCGCCTCGCCGAACGCTTCCATGA
>DASQGB010000037.1:0-2061 GCA_035632815.1 Burkholderiales bacterium
GTGCCCGCGGGGGCGAACAAGGCATACCAGGTCTCGACCTCGAGCTGCGCCAGGCCCTGCTCCTTGAGCGTCGGCACGGCGGGGAAGGCGCTCGAGCGCTCGGCGCTCATCACCGCGAGGATGCGCAGCTTGCCGGACTGGATCTGCGGCGCGGCCGATTGCAGCGCCGAGATCCCGACCTGCACATGACCGCCGGAAAGGTCGGTGAGCGCACCGCCCAGTCCCTTGTAAGGCACATGCACCATGTCGATGCCTAGGTCCAGCTTGAGCAGCTCCATCGCCAGATGCTGCACGCCGCCGCTGCCGGGCGAGCTGTAATGCAGTTTGCCCGGCTGGCGCCTGGCGAGCTCGATCAGCTCGCGCATCGAATGGGCGGGGAGCTGCGGGTTGACGATCACGCCGAGCGAGCTCGTCGCCGCGAGGATGACCGGCGAGAAGCTCGTCACCGGGTCGAAAGTCAGCGACGGCGCCAGCGCCGGGTTGGTCGCGAACGAGGTGGCCGCGAGCAGCAGCGTGTGCCCGTCGGGAGGCGCCTTGGCCACCAGCTCGGTGCCGATGTTGCCGGTGGCGCCGGGACGGTTGTCGGTGACGACCGCGCTCTTCCAGCGCTCGGCGAGGCGCGCGCCGAGCAGCCGGGCGAGGATGTCGGCGCCGGTGCCGGGGGTGTACGGCACGACGACATGAACGGGACGCGAGGGATAGCCCTGTGCTGCGGCAATCCCGGATACAAGCAAGAGAACTGCAGCGAACCCCCTCATGCGGCTGATTATAATCAGCCGCCCATGCGCCCCCTCGACACCGAGGTGCTCATCGTCGGCGCCGGGCCGGTCGGCCTGACCCTCGCCATCGACCTCGGCCAGAAGGGCGTGCGCTGCACGCTGATCGAGCGGAAGGAAGCGCCGCAGTTTCTCCCGAAGATGGAGCGCTGCAACGCCCGCACGATGGAGATCTTCCGTCGCATGGGCCTCGCCGAGAAAGTTCGCGCGGCGGGGCTGCCGCGCGACGTGCCGATGGATGTGTACGTGATCCTGGCGATGAACGAGGCGTCCTTGCTGCGGCTGCCCTATCCGTCGGTGGCCGAAGCGCAGCGCGAGATCGACGCCTGCATGGACGGCACGCTGCCGCTCGAGCCGTACCAGCTCATCTCGCAGTACACGCTCGAGCCGCTGCTGAAATCCGTCGCCGAGACGCTGCCGGGCGTGACGGTGCGCTACGGCTGCGAGTTCCTGTCGCTCGAGCAGGACCCGGACGGCGTCAGCGCGCAGGTACGGGTCAAGGGCGCGGTTTCTGAAATTAGAGGCGCTTATCTGGTAGGCTGCGATGGCGGATCCAGCACGGTGCGCCAGCAGCTCGGCATCGCGCTGAGCGGCGAGGGCAACCTGCTGCAGCTGCGCCAGGCGCTCTACCGCTGCGACGAGCTGTTCGGCCGGATCCCGATCGGCGACGGTCCGGGGAAAGGCCGCCACTACCACGTCGCCGACGACCGGGGGAGCTTCCTGATCATGCAGGATTCGACCCGCCACTGGACGCTCCACGCGGTGGTGGAGCGCGATGCCGACATGGCGCAGCAGTTCGAGAAGACGGTTGGCGTGCCGGTCAAGTACGAGATGCTGTACGTCGGCGAGTGGAAGCAGAACCTGCTACTCGCGGACCGCTACGGCAAGGGGCGCGTGTTTCTGGCCGGCGACGCGGTCCATCTCGTCATCCCGACCGGCGGCCTGGGCATGAACAGTGGCGTCGGCGACGCGATCGATCTGGCGTGGAAGCTCGCCGCCACTCTGCGCGGCGGGGGCGGCCCCAACCTTCTCGCCTCCTACGAGGCTGAGCGCCGCCCGGTGGGCGAGCGCAACGTCGCCGCATCGCGCTATGCCTCGCTCGGCCGCCGCAAATGGCGCGGCGAGTACCGGCCGAGCATTCGCGACGATACCTCGGAGGGAAAGGCGGCGCGCGAGCATCTGGTGCGAGTCGCCGACGTCGAGCAGCGCAAGAGCAACGAGATGATCGGCGCCGAGCTCGGCTACCGCTACGCGGGCTCGCCGATCATCGCGGAGGAGCCCGGCG
>DASQGB010000038.1:0-3136 GCA_035632815.1 Burkholderiales bacterium
AGGCGGATCCGAACGACCGCGAGATCCGCAACTTCTACCTGCGCAACCGCGACATGGCGGTGCAGCGCTACCTGCAGGCGGGCGACAACGCGCGCGCCGCGGGCGCGCTCGAGCAGGCCGCGGCCGCCTATCAATCCGCGCTGCGCTTCAACCCCGACAACGCGCGCGCCAAGGAGGGGCTGCAAGCGCTCGCGAAGGAGCGCGAGTCGCGCGCGCAGGTCGCCGAGGCCGAAGCGGCCATGAAGCGCGGCGACATCCAGGCCGCGGCCGCCAAGGCCCGCGAGATCCTCGCCGCCAACCCGGCGCAGCGCGAGGCGCGCGCCATCGTGCGCAAGGCCGAGGAGGCGAGAGTCCGCTCGCAGAGCGTCCCGCCGCAGCTCGGCGCGGCGCTCAAGAGCACCATCACCATCGAGCTGCGCGACGCGCCGGTGCGCAGCGTGCTCGAGCTCATCTCCAAGCGCAGCGGGCTGAACTTCGTCTACGACAAGGACGTGCCGGCGGACCTGCGCACCACGGTGTCGGTGCGCGACACCAGCATCGAGGAAGTGCTGCGCTTCGTGCTGGTGACGAGCCAGCTCGACCAGCGGGTGCTCAATCCGACCACCGTGCTCGTGTACCCCAACACGCCGGCGAAGGCGCAGGCCTACCGCGAGCTGGTGGTGAAGAGCTTCTACCTCAGCAACGCCGACGTGAAGCAGACCGCCAACATGGTGCGCCAGCTGGCGAAGACGCGCGATCTGTTCGTCGACGAGAAGCTCAACCTGCTGGTCGTGCGCGACACGCCGCAAGCGGTGCGCATGGTGGAGAAGCTGATCGCCTCGCACGACCTCGCCGAGCCTGAAGTCATGCTGGAAGTGGAGGTGCTCGAGGTGGCGCAGAACCAGCTCACGCAGATGGGCATCCAGTGGCCGGGCTCCCTGGGTCTGTCGCTCATCGGCGCCGCCGGCGTGCCCGGGCAGCTCAGCGGACGCGAGGCGCGCAACCTCAACGGCGACAACGCCCGCGTGACGGTGAGCGACCCGCTGCTCGCGCTCAACCTGCGCCAGCAGGCCGGACGCACCAACGTGCTCGCCAACCCGCGCATCCGCGTCAAGAACAAGGAGAAGGCGCGCATCCACATCGGCGACAAAGTGCCGGTGATCACCACCACCGCCGGGGCGACGGGGTTCGTCTCCGAGTCGGTGAACTACCTCGACGTCGGCCTGAAGCTCGAGGTCGAGCCGCTGGTGCACCTGGAGGACGAGGTCGGCATCAAGATCAGCCTCGAGGTGAGCAACATCTCGAGCGAGGTGAAGAGCGCCGCCGGCACGGTCGCCTACCAGATCGGCACCCGCAATGCCGCCACCACGCTGCGGCTGCGCGACGGCGAGACCCAGGTGCTCGCCGGCCTGATCAACGACGAGGACCGCCGCAACGCGACCCAGGTGCCCGGCCTCGCGCGCCTGCCGCTGGTCGGACGGCTGTTCTCCAACAACAGCGACACCGTCAACAAGACCGAGATCGTGCTGCTGATCACGCCGCGCGTGCTGCGCAACATCGAGCGGCCGGAGGCCTCGATCGAGGAATTCAATTCGGGCACCGAGCTGGAAATCGGCGGCGGCGCGAGCGGCGCAGCGGCGGTGCCGTCGAGCTTCCCGCCGCCCCAGCCGCGTCCGGCGCAGCCGCCGGCGCCGGTCTCGCCCCTCTCGCCCCCGGTCGGCGGCCCGCCGCCGGCGGCGGGTCCGGCGCCGAAGCCGCAAGCGCAATGAAATCCAAGGGCTTTACCCTGATCGAGCTGCTGATCACGGTGACCATCCTGGCGCTGCTCGCCTCCGTGGCGCTGCCGCTCGCCGAGGTGACCGTGCAGCGGAACAAGGAAGCCGACCTGCGCCGCTCGCTGCGCGAGCTGCGCGGGGCGATCGACGCCTACAAGGCCGCCGCCGACGAGGGCAGGATCGAGCGCAAGGCCGACCAGACCGGCTATCCGCCGGCGCTGGCCGCGCTGGTCGAGGGCGTGCCGGCGAAAGACAAGCTCAAGGAGGGCAGGATCTACTTCCTGCGCCGCATCCCGGCCGACCCGCTCACCGGCGAGGCGTGGGGCCTGCGCAGCTACGCCAGCCCGGCGGACGCGCCGCAGGAGGGCAAAGATGTATTCGACGTTTACTCCAAGAGCTCCGACGTGGGGCTGAACAAGGTTCCCTACAGGGAGTGGTAGCTATGAAGAACAAGACTGGCTTTACTCTGGTGGAGCTGATGGTGGTGCTCACCGTCATCGCTTTGCTGCTTTCGGTCGTGGTGCCGGACTACGTCGGCCGCGTCAAGCGCGCCGAGGAAGCGGCGCTGAAGGAAAACCTGATGCTGATGCGCGATGCGCTCGACAAGCACTACGCCGACGCCGGCCGCTACCCGGGCACGCTCGAGGAGCTGGTGTCCAAGCGCTACCTGCGCAGCATCCCGAGCGACCCCCTCACCCAGTCGAGCAGCACCTGGCAGGCGGTGCCGCCGGCCGATCCGAAGAAAGGCGGCGTCTACGACGTGCGCAGCGCGGCGAAGGGCTATGAGGGCTGGTAGGCAAGGCGGCTTCACCCTGGTCGCGGTCCTGCTGGTCGTGGCAGCGACCGGCGCCGGGCTGGCGGCGATCGCCCAATTCGCCTCGCAGCAGGCGCAGCGCGAGAAGGAGGTCGAGCTGCTCTTCGTCGGGCAGCAGTTCCGCCAGGCGATCGGGGGCTATTACAAGAAAGAGGCGCGTTACCCGAAGGCCCTGGACGAGCTGCTCGAGGACAAGCGCTACCCGATGCCGGTGCGCCACCTGAGGAAGCTGTATCGCGACCCGGTGACCGGCGAGCCCGCTTGGGGCCTGGTGCGGGCGCCCGAGGGCGGCATCATGGGCGTGCATAGCCTGGCCGAAGAGACGCCAGTGAAAACAGGTAATTTCGCCGGCGAGGACCGCGCTTTCCAGGACGCCGCGAAGTATTCCGACTGGCGCTTCGTCTTTACCCCGACCAGTCCTAAGTAAGACTGTCTAGGCGAGCAGCATCCGGCTGACGTCGAGGCCCTCGGCGTACTGCACGCCCACCATGCGGCCGTTCATGCGCGCGAGCTCGCGGAACATCTCCGTGCTTAGCTCGCGGCCGCCGAACTGGCTCGCGTGCGCCGC
>DASQGB010000039.1:0-11492 GCA_035632815.1 Burkholderiales bacterium
GGCCGGTTTCCGTGAAATCGAGCATCGCGGCGAGGAAGGTTGCGCTCGCGACCAAGTCTTTTTTCTTCTCGGACAGAACCGCGAGTGCCGCTCCGAGCAGCGTGCCGCCGACGCAGAAGCCGAGCGCGTTGACGCGATCCGCCCCGGCGATGTCGCGTGCTGCGCGCAGCGGGGCAAATACGCCCTTCTCGAGGTAGTCGTCCCACGTCAGCTCGCCTTGCTCGGCACCGACGTTGCGCCAGGAAACCATGAACACGGTGTGGCCACTGCGCACCGCATGCGCGACGAAGGAGTTTTCCGGCTGCAGGTCGAGGATGTAGTACTTGTTGATGCACGGCGGCACGATCACCAGCGGCCGCGCGCCGACCTGCGGGGATTGCGCGTGGTACTGGATAAGCTGGATGAGCTCGTTCTCGAACACCACGTCGCCGGGCGTGATGGCAAGATTGCGCCCCACTTCGAAGGCCGCTTCGTCGGTCTGGCTGATGCGCCCCTTGTGCATGTCGGCAAGGAGATTGGCGAGCCCGCGCGTCAGGCTCTCGCCCCGCGTATCGAGCGCTTCTCGCATTGCCTGAGGATTGGTGGCGGGAAAGTTCGCCGGGCACATCGCGTCGAGCCATTGGCGGGCGGCGAAGCGCGTGCGCTCCTTCGATTGTGCATCGAGCTCGGCGCGCTCGACCAGCTCTTCCACGTAGCGCGCCGCGAGCAGATACGACTGCTTCAGGTAATCGTAGTAGGGGTTATCGCGCCATTCCTTGGCGGCAAAGCGCCGGTCGCCCGGCTCGGCATCGACTACATCTGCGTGGCCCCCGGCGAGCAGCGCACTCCAGAGCTTGGTCTGCTTCTCGAGGTACGCGGCCTGGAGCGCGCTATTGCCTTGCAGCTCCGGCAGCAACGCGGGTCCGGACATCAGCCGCATCCAGCCCTGCATCACCTCGTTGCTCGACCGCGCTATGGCGGCGAGGAGGGCGTCCGAAGACCCGGATTGGTGCATTGCGGGGCGATTCTGCGCCGCACAAGTGCACTGCGTCAAATGATTATCAAGTTGCTGAAATATAGTTCTTTTTGCTTAGTGGGCGAGGACCGCCCGGGCAGCCGCGATCGTACCGATCCCCAAGGCGATGAGCAGGGCCTGGAAGGCGGTGTCGCGAAGCTCCGGTCGCCGGTGCAGGCCCGGGATCAGGTCGGCTACGGCCACATAGATCATGCTGGCTGCGACGACGCCGAGGAGCGTCGCTTCGAGGCCCTCGATCATCTGCAGGCTGAAATAGCCGAGCACGCCGCCCACCAGCGTGGCCACCGACGACAGGAGGTTCATGGCGAGCGCCCTCGCGCGCGAATAGCCCGAGTGCAGGAGGATCAGGAAGTCGCCCACCTCCTGCGGAATCTCGTGGGCGATGATCGCCATGGCGGTGATGACGCCGAGCTCGTTGCTTTGCAGGAAGGCCGCGGCGATGAGCACGCCGTCGACGAAATTGTGCACCGTGTCACCGACTACGATCAGCGCGCCGCTGCGGCCGTGGTCGTGCCCGGTGGCGTGCTGGTCGTGGACCTCGCAGTTTTCGGTATGGCAGTGGCGCCACAGCAAGAGCTTCTCGAGGATGAAGAAGCCGAAGATGCCGCCGAGGATCGCGATCGCCGCCTGGTGCGGCTCGCCTTCCTCGAAAGCGTGCGGGATCACCTCGAGGAACGCGGCGCCGAGCAGTGCGCCGATGGCGAACGACACCAGCATCGGCACCCAGCTCGCGCGCAGGTACAGCGAGAATGCGGCGAGCGCTGCGGACAGCGCGCCGCCGGCGACGCTCGCGGCGACGATCCAGCCGAGGGTCATGGGGGTGGGGATTCTACGTGAGCCAGATGAGCGCCGCCATGCGCGCGCTCGTGCGGCTGCGGCGATAGGAAAAAAACCGGTCCTCCTCCGTATAGGTGCAGTAACCCCCGCCGTGGATGTTCTTGATGCCGGCCTTGGTGAGGCGCTGGCGCGCCACGGCATAGAGGTCGAGCAGCCACTTCCCCTTCGCCGCGACGAAAGCCGATGCAGCGGCGGCATCGCGCGCGATGAACGCGGTGCGCACTTCCTCGCCGACCTCGTAGACCTTCGGGCCGATCGCCGGTCCCAGCCATGCGAGCATGCTTGCCGGGGGTAAAGACAAACTCCCGATCGTTTCCTCGAGAACGCCGGCGCATAGCCCGCGCCATCCGGCGTGCGCAATTGCCACGGCGCTGCCGGCTTCGTCGGTGAACATCACCGGCATGCAATCGGCCGCCATGACTACGCACACACTCCCCGGCGCCCGCGTGAACGACGCATCAGCCTCCCGGGATTTCTCGAAATCAGAAATCACTTTTTTGCCGTGTACCTGCCGAAGCCACATTGGCTCCGAGGGCAGCAGCGCACGCAGCGTGCGCCTCGCCGCGGCGCTGCCCATGTCGCCTTCGGCGCGAGTCGTCACGAAGGCGCGCACGCGCGCCGGCGCCGGCCACTCAGGCCTGATCATTGCGCAGGCTTTCCACCAGGCGCTTCAGATCGCGCGGCAGCGCCGAGCGCCAGGTCATGCTTTGCCGGCTCGCGGGGTGCGTCAGGCTGAGCTCGGCCGCGTGCAGCGCCTGGCGCGGAAACGCCATGCCGTGGCGCGTGCCGCGCCGGTAAACGATGTCGCCGATCAACGGGTGGCGGATGTGCTGGAAGTGCACGCGGATCTGGTGAGTGCGGCCGGTCTCCAATCGGCATTCGACGAGCGCCGCGCGGCCGTAGCGCTCGAGCACGCGGTACGAGGTGCGCGAAGGCTTGCCTCGATGGGTGACCGCCATGCGCGTGCGCGCCCTGACGTCGCGCCCCAGCGGCGCGTCGATCACGCCGCTCGCAGGCGGATCGCCCTGCACTACCGCGAGGTAGACGCGGCGCATGCTGCGCTCGGCGAGCTGCTTCACCAGGTCCGCCTGCGCCGAAACCGTCTTTGCCACGACCAGCAGGCCGCTGGTGTCCTTGTCGAGCCGGTGCACAATGCCGGCGCGCGGCACACCGGCGAGCGCCGGCGCGTGCGCGAGGAGAGCGTTGAGCAGCGTGCGATCGGGCACCCCGGCGCCCGGGTGCACCACCAGGCCGGCGGGCTTGTCGATGACGATGAGCTGCGCGTCCTCGTAGACGATCTTGAGGGGCATGCGCTGCGCCTTGGGCGTCGCGTCGGGCGCCGGCGGCGGCTCGAGCACCACTTGTTCCCCGCCCGAAACCGCGTCGCTGGGAGACAAAGAACTCTTGCCTTCCACCCGGATGTGACCGGAGCGCAGCCATTCCTGCAGGCGGTTGCGCGAATACTGCGGGAACAGGCGCGCGAGCGCCTGGTCCAGGCGCATGCCGCCCAGCTCGACCGGCACCGTCGCGCTCATCGGCGCAACGAAGGCGGCGTCCCAGTCGGCGTTATAATTTTTCGTCCCCATGCGTCCAAGTGTACTGGCTGCGGCTCTCGCCGCGCTTCTCCTCGCCGCCTGCTCCGGCCTCGGCAGCTCCGATGACGAAACCGTCGGCTGGCCGGTGGAGAAGCTGTACACCGAGGCGAAGGACGCGATGTCGAGGCGGGACTGGCTGAAAGCGGTGAAGTACCTCGAGAAGCTCGAAGCGCGCTTTCCCTACGGCCGCTACGCGCAGCAGGCGCAGCTCGAGGTCGCCTACGCGTACTGGAAGGAAGGCGAGCGCGCCTCGGCGATCGCCGCCGCCGAGCGCTTCATCAAGCTTTATCCGAACCACCAGAATGTCGACTACGCCTATTACCTGAAGGGCCTGATCAACTTCAACGATCAGCCGGGACCGCTATGGTGGCTCACCACGCCCGACATCAGCGACCGCGACCCGAAAGGCTCGCGCGAGTCCTTCGCCGCGTTCAGAGAGGTCGTCACCCGGTTCCCGGAATCCAAGTACGCCGCTGATGCAGCTGCGCGCATGCGCTATCTCGTCAATGCGCTCGCTTCGCACGAAGTTCATGTGGCGCGCTATTACATGCGCCGTGGCGCCTACGTCGCCGCCGCCAACCGCGCGCAGTACGCCATCAAGAGCTTTCCGCAGGCGCCCGCGGTCGAAGAGGCGGTGTTCGTGCTGGTGAGGGCCTACGATGCGCTCGGCATGCCCGAGCTGCGCGACGCGGCCGACCGCGTGATGCGCACCAACTTCCCCGACAGCCGCTATCTGAAAGGCGGCACGCGCAAAGACGTGCCGTGGTGGCGGCTGTGGGATCCCGACTGGTAAGGCTGCTTCACGCCGGAACGCCGGCGAAGAACGCTTCGACCTCCGCCAGGCTGCGCGTGAGCTTCATCGCCGGCAGGCTCTGCAAAATGCGCCGGCCGTAGGGCTTCGACAGCAGGCGCGGATCGCATAGCATCAGCACGCCGCGGTCGGTCTCGTCGCGGATCAGGCGGCCGGCGCCCTGCTTGAGCTGCAGCACCGCTTGCGGCAGCTGCAAGTCCGTGAACGGGTTGCCGCCCTGCGCGCGCACCGCCTCGATGCGCGCCGCGAGCACCGGGTCGTCTGGCGGCGCGAACGGCAGCTTGTCGATCACGACCAGCGACAGCGCCTCGCCGCGCACGTCGACTCCCTCCCAGAATGACTGGCTGCCCAGCAGCACCGCGTTGCCCAGGGCCCGAAAGCGCGCCAGCAGCTCGCTGCGCGATCCGGTCCCCTGCACCAGTAGCGGAAATTCCGTCCGCCCGCGCAGCAGCTCGTGCGCACGACGCAGCGCGCGCAGCGTGGTGAACAGCAAAAAGGCGCGGCCGCCGCTCGCCTGCAGCGCGGGCAGCGCAGCGTCGATCACGGCCTGCGTGAAGCCGGCATCATTGGGCTCGGGCGGCAGCCCCTTCGGTAGGTACAGCAGCGCCTGGCGCGCGAAATCGAAGGGGCTCGCCCAACGGCGCGTCTCGGCCTCGGCCACGCCGAGCTCGCGAACGAAGTGGCCAAAATCCTGGCCCACCGCCAGCGTCGCGGAGGTGAAGATCCAGGCGCGCGGGTGGTCGGACATCTGGCGCCTGAACAGTTCCGCGGACGAAAGCGGCGTCATGTGCAGCTGCACCGCCTGGCCGTACACCTCGACCCAGCGCACCAGTCCCTGAGTCTCGGTCTCGTGCAGCCGCGCAAGGGTGCCGAGGGCGGCGGCCGCACGGCGCGCGCAGGACTCGAGCCCTTCCGAGCGCTCTGCTTGCTCATGCAAGGGTTTATGCAATCGATCCAGGCTTTCGTGCAGCATTCTCAGCGCGTCGGCGAACTTGTGCGACTGCATTGCCTGCGTCCACGCGAGGCGAGTTCCCGGCTCGCCGGCGGCGAGCCGCAGATCGCGCGCAGACTTATCGAGGCGCGCGGCGAGCCGCTCCAGCTCGGCAGACGCGCCGCCCGCGGCGCGCAGCTCGAGGCGGGCATCGCGCGCCAGCTCGACGAGCTGCGTGCTCGACACGCTCTCGCCGAAAAACATGCGCGCGGTCTCGGGGAGCTGGTGCGCCTCGTCGAACACCAGGGTGTTGCACGCGGGCAGCAGCTCGGCGATGCCCTCTTCGCGCAGCACCACGTCGGCGAAGAACAGGTGATGGTTGACGACCACCACGTCGGCGGCGAGCGCGTTCTTGCGCGCCTGCATGACGAAGCACTCGCCGTAGTCGGGGCAGCTCTGCCCGAGGCAGTTGTCGCGCGTGGAGGTGGCGTGCATCCACACCGGCGAGTCCTCGGGCACGTCGGCCAGGTCGGCGCGATCGCCGGTGGTGCTGACTGCGGCGAAGCGCTCGATGCGCTTGAGCTGCAAGGCTTCCTCGCGCGTCGCGAGGCGCGCCTCGGTCGAAGCGCGCTTCATGCGGTAGAGGCACACGTAGTTGGCGCGGCCCTTGAGCAGCGCCGCGCTCGCACCGCTAGCCAGCGCGTTTCGCACCGCCGGAAGATCGCGGTCGAAGAGCTGGTCCTGCAAGGTCTTGGTGCCGGTCGAGACGATCACCTTGCCGCCTGAGAGCAGCGCCGGAACCAAATAGGCAAAGGTCTTCCCGGTACCGGTTCCCGCCTCGGCCACCAGCACCCCGCTGCGTTCGATTGCCGCGTGGATCGCCTCGGCCATCTCGAGCTGCTGCGGCCGCGGGCGAAATCCGGGAATGGCTCCCGCGAGCGGGCCGTCGGCGCCGAATACGTGCTGCAGCGCGGGCTTCAGTTCGGTCGCTCCTCGACCTTGACCCAGATGCGGCGCGATTCCGCGGCGCTGGAGCGGCTGGCGGAGTCTATCCCGCGCTCGTCGCGTGCGCTGCCGCTTGTGATGCCGCCGATCTCGGTCCATTCGCCGAGCCGGGTCGAAATCGTGGTCGCTGCCCGCCGTGACCCCTCGACGTTTTCGCGCTGGGGCGCGATATCGAGGAACACTTGGCTGCCGGCTAGGCGTGGCACGACTTCGAAGCCGGTGGTGAGGTCCTGCACCACCACGACTTCCTGCGATACCACGCCGCCCGGCGTCTTTATGTACTGGCGGCTTTGCACCGGCCGCGACACGCCGGTCTGGATGCGGGCGACGCTTCCCTCGAGGACCAGCAGGCGCTGGTCGACGCGCTCATTAGCGCTCGCGCTCGAATCGCGCGCCTGGATATCCACGCGGCCGCCGCGATTGCCGATGGTGCCGCCGGCCTCGAATCCCTGTGATCTCTCGGCGAGAGAATCGTCGAAGCGCACCGAGATCTGCAGCCGGCGCAGCGGGCGGTCGATCGCTTCTAGCGCAGCTCGGATGTCGGCGAGGTTCGCCGGGCTCGCGCGCACGATGAGCTGATTGGCCCGTCCCGAGAGCGCGCCGCCCGGCTCGAGCAGGGGGCGCAGCGCAGGCAGCACCTGCTCTGCCGTACGGTGCCTTAACGGAATCACTTCGAGTGAAAACTGAGCCGCAGCGAGCCCCGCCTGCCCTGCAAGCAGGGTCGCAAGCGCCAAACGGACCAGTGACAAACGGTTCATCTCCCTCCCCACAACGCGGCAATCTGGCGCGCGTCTACGCGACTCACGACCATTATGAGACCAGCGATCCTCTTCGGCCTGCTGACTGGCCTAGCGGCCGCGCCCGCCGCGGCGACCTTCGACGGCGCAAGCGACCGCCGCGCCGCGCCGCTGGTGCACGCGCTCTATGCGGTGGGGACCTTGTACAAGTACGGCGGCGATTCCCCAGAGACGGGATTCGATTGCAGCGGCCTGGTGACGCATGTATTCAAGAAGGCCTGGGGCGTCGCTCTCCCGCGCAGGGCGCAGGAGCAGAAACAGGTCGGCCGGGCGGTAAAGCTCAAGGAGCTCGAGGCAGGCGACCTCGTGTTCTACAACACCCGCAACAAGCCTTATTCGCACGTGGGCATCTATCTCGGCGACGGCCGCTTTATCCACGCGCCGCGTCAGGGGGCACGTGTGCGCATCGAAAGCGTCTACAACCCGTATTGGAAGGCTCGCTTCAACGGCGCCCGCCGGGTGGATCCGCCCGTGATTTAGCTTTCTTTAATGATAGTAATTCTCATTGACTACCGCAATGAGAGCAATTATCATCTCGGCATCCCGTAGCCGACGCGACAGAAAATTCCCCATGAGAACAACCGCTTTCGCCCTCGTTTGCGCGCTTGCCGCAGGCACGGCAGCCGCGCAGGAAAAGGTAGTGAACGTTTACTCATCGCGCCATTACCAGACCGACGAAGCACTCTACGCCGGGTTCACCAAGCTCACCGGAATCAAGGTCAACCGCATCGAAGGCGGCGAGGACGCTCTCACCGAGCGTATCCGCAACGAGGGTGCGCGCAGCCCGGCGGACGTGCTGATCACCGTGGACGCCGGCCGGCTATGGCGCGCTGAGCAATTCGGCCTGTTCCAGCCCGTGCGCTCGGAGCTCCTCGAGAAACGCATTCCGCAGAGCTATCGCGAGCCCAGTGGGCAATGGTTCGGCTTCTCGCTGCGTGCGCGCCTCATTGCCTACAACAAGGACAAGGTGCGCGCCGACGAGGTGCCGACCTACGAATCCCTCGCCGAGCCGAAGTGGAAGGGCCGCCTGTGCATGCGCTCCTCGACCAACGTCTACAACCTCTCGCTGATGAGCGCGCTGATCGACCATCTCGGCGAGCAAAGGGCCGAGGCCTGGGCAAAGGCGGTTCGCGACAACCTGGCGCAGCCGCCGCAAGGCGGCGACACCGACCAGCTCAAGGCGCTCGCCGCCGGCAAATGCGACGTGACGATCTCGAACCAGTACTACTATGCGCGGCTCGTGCGCTCGGAGAAACCCGAGGAGAAGCAGCTCGCCCAGCGCATCGGCATCGTGCTCCCGAACCAGAAGACCTGGGGCACCCATGTCAACATCTCGGGCGCCGGCGTGCTGAAGAACGCCCCGCACAAGGAAGCAGCCGTCAAGTTCCTCGAGTACCTGGCGGGCGACGAAGCGCAGCGCTACTTTGCCGACGGAAACAACGAGTGGCCGGCGGTGCCGGAGGTGAAGGTCGACAACCCAGTGCTGCACGGCCTCGGGGACTTCAAGCGCGACGCCCTGAATGTCGCGGTGCTCGGGCGCAACCAGCCGAGCTCGCAGAAGATCTACGACCGCGTCGCCTGGAAGTAGCGCCGCGAGACGTACAGCACCGGCAGCAGGCCCACGGCAACGATCACCAGCGAGGGCACGGCGGCCTCGGCGAGCCGCTCGTCCTTCGCCAGGTTGTAGGCCTCGATCGCCAGCGTGTCGAAGTTGAACGGGCGCAGCGCGAACGTCGCCGGCAGCTCCTTCAGCACGTCGACAAACACCAGGAGCGCCGCGGCCGCGAGAGTCGGCGCGAGCAGCGGCACGTGCACCCGCAGCAGTGTCCCCCTGAGCGAGGAGCCCAGCGAGCGCGCGGCCTCCACCATGCTCGGCGTGATCGTGGCGAGCCCGGCTTCGGTGGTCTGCAGCGCGACTGCGAGCAGCCGCACCAGGTAGGCGTAGACCAGCGCCGCGATGGTGCCCGTCAGCAACAGCCCAGTCTTGACCCCCAGCGCAAGCTCCAGCCATTCGGCGAGAGCGTTATCGAAGCGGCCGAGGGGAACCAAAACGCCGACGGCGATCACTGCGCCTGGAATGGCGTATCCCAGGCTCGCCGCGCGATTGACGGCGAGCACCGCGCGACTGCGGGTGAGGCGTCCGGCATAGGCCATCACCATAGCCAGGACCACGGCCACTAACGCAGTGACACCGGCCACGCTGAAGCTGTTGGCGACCAGCCCCATCATGCGCGCGCCGAGGTAGGCGTCCTTCTGTTCCCACGCCAGCTGCGCAAGCAGCAGCGCCGGCAGCGCGAAGCCGACGAGAACCGGCGCGGCGCAGGCGATCAGGGCCCCGGCCGCGGCGCCGCCGCGCAATTGCTGCGGCGGGGTCGGCCTGCGCGTTCCCACGCTGTGATAGGCGGCGCGCCCACGGCTGGCGCGTTCCAGCCCCAACACCAGCGCCACGAAGCCGAGCAGGCAGGCTGACAATTGAGCCGCGGCGCCACTGTCTCCCATCGACAGCCAGGCTTTGAAGATCCCGGTCGTGAACACCTCGACGGCAAAATAGGACACGGTGCCGAAGTCGGCGAGGGTCTCCATCAGGGCAAGCGTTGTGCCGGCGACGATCGCGGGCCGCGCGAGCGGAACGGCGACGCGGAAAAAGGCGCCCCAGGCATCCAGTCCCGCAAGCCGGCCCGCCTCGATGGCGCTGCGCGAGAGGTCGTGGAACGCGGTGCGCGCGATCAGGTAGACGTACGGATACAGGGCGAAGGAAAGGATCGCGGCCGCGCCCGCGAGCGAGCGGATCTCGGGGAACCAGTAGTCGCGCGCCTCCCAGCCGGCCGCCGCGCGCAACGCGGTCTGCACCGGTCCGCTGAATTGCAGCCAGTCGGTATACGCGTACGCCATGACGTAGGCCGGCATCGCCAGCGGCAACATCAGCGCCCACTCGAGCACGCCGCGCCCGGGAAACCGATATGCGGTGACGAGCCAAGCACTCACGACCCCCATCGAGATTACGCCCCAGGCCACTGCTAGCAGCAGCCCGATCGTGTTCCAGACATAGCGCGAGAGCGCGGTCGCGGCCAAGTGCGCCCAGGTCTCGCTCGTTCCGCCGAACAGGCTCGCGACGATGAACAGCATCGGCAGCGCAAGCACAGCGCCGATCGTGCACGCCGCGATGCTAAGAAATTGTCTTTTAGATTTAATGATTTGCTATTTTAACGCTAATGAGAATTGTTACTATAATGACAGCATGACGGTCCTGCTGGAGGTCCAGAACCTGGCGCATGCGTATGGCGAGCACGAGGTCGTGCGCGGCATCAGCTTCACGCTTGCGCGCGGCGCCATCGGCTGCCTGCTCGGCCCAAGCGGCTGCGGCAAGACCACGGTCCTGCGCTGCATCGCCGGCTTCGAAACGCCGCAGTCGGGGCTGATCCGCCTGGGCGGCCGCGAGCTTTCGGGACCCAGGGCCACGGTGCCGCCCGAGCGGCGGGGCATCGGCATGGTGTTCCAGGACTACGCCCTGTTCCCGCACCTGTCGGTCGCGGAGAACATCGCCTTCGGGCTGCATGGCAGCCCGCGCGAGGCGCAGGTCAAGCGTGCGCGCGAGCTCGCCGAGATGGTGGGGCTGACGGCCGAGCTGAACAAATACCCGCACGAGATCTCGGGCGGCCAGCAGCAGCGCGTGGCGCTGGCGCGCGCGCTAGCGCGGCGCCCCGATCTGCTGCTGCTGGACGAGCCGTTTTCGAACCTTGACACCGACCTGCGCGAGCGGCTGTCCCTCGAGGTGCGCGAGATCATCAAGGCGAGCGGTGCCACCGCGGTGCTGGTGACCCACGATCAGCACGAGGCCTTCGCCATGGCCGACGAGGTCGGCATCCTGCATGAAGGCCGCCTACAGCAATGGGACAGCGCGTACAACCTGTACCACCGGCCGGCCAACCGCTTCGTCGCCGACTTCGTCGGTCAGGGCGTGTTCCTTCCGGCGAAAGTCCTCGACCGGCATCGGCTCGAGATCGAGCTCGGCGTTCTCAACAACGGCGCGCTGCCGCACCAAGCGGGCGAGCTCGAGGTACTGCTGCGGCCCGACGACGTGGTGCACGACGACGCCGCGCCGACCCAGGCCGAGGTGGTGCACAAGGCATTCCGCGGCGCAGAGATCCTCTACACGCTACGCCTGCAGAGCGGGCGCAAGGTGCTTGCGCTGGTGCCGAGCCACCACAACCACGCGCTCGGCGAGCGCATCGGCATCCGCCTCGACGTCGATCACGTGGTGGCGTTTGCGGCCGAGCCTATTCGTTCACCAGATTCATGACGAAGGGCAGCTCGAGCTGAAAACGCCGGCCCTGTAGTCCCGCGGGAACCTCGACGCGTGACTGCGCGCGGCGCACACCTTCGATCAACGCGCGGTCGAGAAGCGTGTGGCCGCTCGAGCGCACCAGCTTCAGCTCGGCGATCCGGCCGTCCTCGCCAACCACCAGCAGCAGCTCGCCCCTGCCCTCCCAGCCTTCGCGGC
>DASQGB010000040.1:0-2629 GCA_035632815.1 Burkholderiales bacterium
ACCTGGCGCTGTCGTACGACCACCGGATCATCGACGGCCGGGAAGCAGTCTTATTTTTAGTAAGTATCAAAGAAGCACTGGAAGATCCCGCGCGGCTGGTCCTCGAGATATGAAGTCCTTCGATGTGGTGGTCATCGGGGCGGGTCCCGCGGGCTATATCGCCGCCATCCGCGCCGCGCAATTGGGCTTTTCCGTTGGATGTATCGAAAAATGGAAAACACCGAAGGGCGACTACGCGCTCGGCGGCACCTGCCTGAACGTCGGTTGCATCCCGTCGAAAGCGCTGCTCGAGTCCTCCGAAAACTATGAGCGCGTCCTGCACAAGTTCAAGGCCCACGGCATCACGGCGAGCGGGGTGAAGCTCGACCTGAAAACGATGCTGGAGCGCAAGGACAGGATCGTCGGCAAGATGACCTCGGGCATCGCGGGGCTGTTCAAGAAAAACAAGATCACCTGGCTGCAGGGCCACGGCAGGCTGGCGTCGGGGGGGACCAGCTGGAAAATTCAAGTGGATGCCGAAGTGGTGGAGGCGAAAAACGTGGTCATCGCCACGGGATCCAAGGCACGCCACCTCCCGGGGATCCCGGTAGACAACCAGCTCATCTGCGATAACGAGGGCGCGCTCGCCTTCGATACCGTGCCGGCTCGCCTGGGCGTCATCGGCGCCGGGGTGATCGGCCTGGAGCTCGGCAGCGTCTGGCGGCGGCTAGGCTCGACAGTGAAAGTGTTGGAGGCCCTGCCGACTTTTCTCGGCGCCGCCGACGAGTCGGTGGCTCAGGAAGCCTGGAAGATCTTCACCAAGGGGCAGGGGCTGGATATCGAGCTCGGGGTTGACATTACCAAGGTGACTGGATCGAAGAAAGGTATTGATATTCAATATAATACGAAAGAAAATTCAAGTAAAACATTTAGCTGTGATCGGCTTATCGTTTCAGTAGGCCGGGTACCGAACACCGACGACCTAGGCGCCGAAAACATCGGCCTGAAGCTCGACGCCAAGGGGTTCATCGAGGTCGACAAGAACTGCCGCACGTCCTTGCCGCGAGTCTTTGCGGTCGGCGACGTGGTGCGGGGTCCGATGCTCGCCCACAAGGGCGAGGACGAGGGGGTCATGGCGGCCGAGATCATCGCCGGCCAGCATGGGCACGTGAACTACGACGCCATCCCCTGGGTGATCTACACCGCGCCCGAGATCGCCTGGGTAGGCAAGACCGAGCAGCAGCTGAAAACTGAGGGGCACACCTACCGGGCCGGGCGCTTCCCCTTCGCCTACAACGGCCGCGCGCTCGGCCGCGAGGAGCCCGAGGGCTTCGTCAAGATGCTCGCCGACGCGCGCAGCGACCGCATCCTGGGCGTGCACGCGATCGGCAGCCTGGCGAGCGAGCTGATCGCCGAGGCGGTGGTGGCGATGGAGTTCGGCGCCTCCTCCGAGGACATCGCGCGCATCTGCCATGCCCATCCGTCGATGTCCGAGGTGACGCGCGAGGCGGCGTTGGCGGTAGACAAGAGGTCTCTAAATGGCTAATTGGATCCCAAGGCTTACCGGTGCCTTTCTTCTTGTCGCATTAATCGCGCAGCCGGCTTTCGGCCAGGGTTATCCGACGCGGCCGGTGAGGGTGGTGGTGGCGTTCGCGCCCGGCACGACCTCCGATATCGTCGGTCGCATGCTCTCCGAGAAACTCAGCCAGGCCATGGCGCAGCCGTTCGTGGTCGAGAATCGCACCGGGGCGGGCGGCACCATCGGCGCGGAGGCGGTGGCGAAGGCGCCAGCCGATGGCTATACGCTGCTCGTCTCCACCGCCGCGCTGCCAGTGAGCGCGCATGTGTATCCCAACCTCAAATACGACACCGCGCGGGATTTTGCGTCCATCACCGTGGTCTCGCATTCGCCGCTCGCGTTAGCCGCCAATATGGCCTTCCCGCCCAAGACCTTGCGGGAACTCATCGAGTACGCGAAAGCCAATCCCGGGCGAGTGCATTTCGGCTCCGCCGGGGTGGGCACTTCTCACCATCTCACCGGCGAAAAGCTGAAGCTGGCGACCGGCATCGACATCGTGCACGTGCCGTACAAGGGCTCGAGCCCCGCGCACGCCGACCTGCTCGGCGGGCAGATCCAGATCATGTTCGACAACATCGTCGCGCTGATGCCGCATTTCAGGGCGGGAAAGCTGCGGCCGCTCGCGGTCTCGAGCGCGAAACGCCACCCGCTGCTCTCCGACGTGCCGAGCGTGCAGGAAGCCGGCGTAAAAGACTTCGAGACCGTCGCCTGGTTCGGCTTCGTCGCGCCCGCGGGGACTCCGCGCGAAGTGATCGCTCGGCTTAATGCAGAGCTCCTCAGGGCGCTGTCCCTGCCAGAGGTGCGCCAGCGGCTGATCGACGCGGGCTCGGAGATCATCGGCAACTCGCCCGAGGCGGCAGACCGCCATCTGCGCGACGAGGTGGAGAAGTGGGGCGCCGTGGTGCGTGCGGCCAATGTGCGGGCCGAGTGAATTCCCAGGACGTCGTCTCCCTATATCAGCAAAGCCTGGCAAAGCGCGGCTTCGTCACCGATCCCTCGCAGCGGCGCGCGGTCGAGCGGCTGCAGCAGCTTTTCGAGGACTGGAGTGCCTACAAGAAGCGGCGCAACAGT
>DASQGB010000041.1:0-3468 GCA_035632815.1 Burkholderiales bacterium
TAGGGAAGAAGGTCGAGGAACTCATCGCGCGCCTGGCGCAAAAGGCGCGCGCCGCCGGAATCCATCTGGTGCTGGCCACGCAGCGACCTTCAGTAGACGTCATCACCGGCCTCATCAAGGCGAACATCCCGGCGCGCATCGCGTTCCAGGTTTCGTCCAAGGTCGACTCGCGCACCATCCTCGACCAGTCGGGCGCCGAAGCGTTGCTCGGCGCCGGTGACATGCTCTACCTGCCGCCGGGGACCGGCCTGCCGCAGCGGGTGCACGGCGCCTTCGTCGCCGATCACGAAGTGCATAGCGTGGTCGAGCACCTGAAGAGCATGGCGAAGCCCGAGTACCTGGGCGAAGTGCTGGAGCCGCCTGGCGCCGAGGACGCTGGCGCCGGCGAAGGGGAGCCTACCGGCGAAAAGGACCCGCTGTACGATCAGGCGGTCGAGATCGTGCTGCGCACGCGGCGGCCGTCGATCTCGCTGGTGCAGCGCCACCTGCGCATCGGCTATAACCGCGCCGCGCGCCTGATCGAGGACATGGAGCGCGCGGGCATGGTTTCAGCGATGCAGTCGAATGGCAACCGCGAGGTGCTGGTTCCCGCCAAGGCGGAGTGATTTCTGATGCGTTTTCTAGCCCTCGTCGCATGCGTATTTCTATTTCCGGGTGACACTCAGGCCTCGGCCATCGAGCGCTTCAAGACCTTCCTGACCGGCACGCAGTCGGCACGCGCCGCTTTCACGCAGAAAGTCACCGACCGCGGCGGCAAGACGGTCCAGAACACGCAGGGCAGCTTCGTCTTCCTGCGCCCCGGGCGCTTTCGCTGGGTGTACGACAAGCCGGTCGACCAGTTGATCGTCGGCGACGGCGAGCGGGTCTGGATCTACGACCGCGGGCTCAACCAGGTCACGGTGCGCAAGCTCTCCGGCGCGCTCGGCTCCACACCTGCGGCGCTGCTTGCCGGCTCCGCCGACGTCGACAAGGCGTTCGACCTTGCCGAGGCAGGCACGCGCGACGCACTGGAATGGCTCGAGGCCAAGCCGCGTGAGCGCGAAGCCGGCTTCGAGCGCATCCGCATCGGCTTCGCCGCCGACGGACCGCGCGCAATGGAGCTCACCGACCACTTCGGCCAGACCACGGTGCTGCGTTTCTCGAACCTGGTCCGCAATCCCAAAGTAGAACCCTCGGAGTTCCGCTTCGAACCTCCCAAAGGCGCCGACGTCCTAGGGGACAAGTGAACGATCTTTTCGGGAAGCGAGAGCCGCCCGCGCCGTTGGCCGAGGCCCTGCGCCCGCAATCGATCGACGGCGTCGTCGGGCAGCAGCACCTGCTGGGGCGAGGCAAGCCGCTGCGGCTCGCTTTCGAGTCGGGCAAGCCGCATTCGATGATCCTGTGGGGCCCGCCGGGCTCGGGCAAGACTACGCTCGCCCGCCTGATGGCGAAGGCCTTCGACGCCGAATTCATCGCGCTCTCGGCGGTGTTCTCGGGGGTAAAGGATATCCGCGAGGCGCTGCAGCAGGCCGAAGCAGAGCTGGCGCGCTCGGGCCGCCACACTATTCTCTTCGTCGACGAAGTGCACCGTTTCAACAAGGCGCAGCAGGACGCCTTCCTGCCCTACGTCGAGCGCGGCCTGGTCACCTTCATCGGCGCCACCACAGAAAATCCCTCGTTCGAGGTCAACAGCGCGCTGCTTTCGCGGGCGACGGTGTACGTGCTGGAGCCCCTCGGGCCGGAAGATCTTGCAACGCTTCTGTCAAGGACAGGCCTGAAGGCCGATCAACAGGCAAAGGAACGCTTGATCGGCTTCGCCGACGGCGACGCGCGCCGGCTGCTCAACGCCGTCGAGATCCTGCTGAGCGCCGGATTCGAGAGCGTCGACGGCGAAACCCTCGAGGGCGTGCTGGCGCAGAGCCTGCGGCGCTTCGACAAGGGCGGCGAGCAGTTCTACGACCAGATCTCCGCGCTGCACAAGTCGGTGCGCGGCTCCGATCCCGATGCCGCGCTCTACTGGCTGGTACGCATGCTCGACGGCGGCGCCGATCCGCTTTACCTCGCGCGGCGCATCGTGCGCATGGCGGTCGAGGACATCGGCCTGGCCGATCCGCGCGCCTTGCGCGTGACCCTGGACGGGGCCGAAACCTACGAGCGGCTGGGCAGCCCGGAAGGCGAGCTGGCGCTCGCCGAGGCGGTGATCTACCTTGCCGTGGCGGCGAAGTCGAACGCGGTGTACGAAGCCTATAATGCCGCCCGCAGTTTCGTCTCGAGCGACAGCACGCGACCTGTCCCCATGCACCTGCGCAACGCGCCGACCCGGCTCATGAAGGGCCTCGGCTACGGCAAGGGCTACCGCTATGCCCACGACGAGCCGGACGCGTACGCGGCGGGCGAGGACTATTTCCCCGAGGGCATGCCCGCAGTCGAGTGGTACCGGCCGACCGAGCGCGGGCTGGAAGCCAAGATCCGGGAAAGACTCCAGCAGTTGAGAAACAGGAAATGATCGATATCCAGCTGCTGCGCAAGAACCCCGAGGAGCTCGCGCAGCGCCTTGCCGCGCGCGGGCCGGGCGCGTTCGATGCCCGCCAGTTCGAGCAGTTCGAAGGCACGCGCAAGCAGCTGCAGACCGCAGTCGAGCAGGCGCAGGCCTCGCGCAACCGTATCGCGAAGGACATCGGACTGGCGAAGGCAAAGGGACACGACGTTGCCGAGCTGCTCCAGGAAGGCGAGCGCCTCAAAGCGCTGCTCGACAGGTCCGAGCAGCAGCTGACGAAGCTGCAGTCGGCGTACCAGGATTTCCTGGAGCGCATTCCGAACATCCCGCATGAATCGGTACCGGTGGGCGCTTCCGCCGAGCACAACCGCGAGGAGCGGCGCTGGGGTGAGCCGCGCGCGTTCGGTTTCCCCGTCAAGGACCACGTCGACGTCGGCGAGGCGCTGGGCGGCCTCGACTTCGCTACCGGAGCGAAGATCGCGGGCAGCCGCTTCGTGGTGATGCGGGGCCCGATCGCGAGGCTGCATCGCGCGATCGCGCAGCTCATGCTCGACGTGCATACGCGCGAGCACGGCTATACCGAGGTTTATGTGCCCTACATGGTCACCGGCGAGTGCGCCAACGGCGTCTCGAGCCTCGCCAAATTCAAAGGCGATCTCTTCAAGATCGAGGACCGCGACCTCTACCTCATCCCGACCGCCGAGTACCCGGTCACGAACTTCGTGAGAGACGAAATCGTTCCGCGCGAGTCGCTGCCTTTGAAGTTCGTGTGCCATTCGCCTTGCTTCCGCTCGGAGGCCGGGTCGGCCGGCAAGGACACCCGCGGCATGATCCGCAATCACCAGTTCGACAAGGTCGAGCTGGTGATGATCGCGCACCCCGACAAGTCCTACGAGCTGCTGGAAGCCTTGACGGCGCACGCCGAAGCCGTCCTCAGAAAGCTGGAGCTGCCGTATCGCGTGGTATCGCTGTCGACCGGCGACATCGGCTTC
>DASQGB010000042.1:0-2646 GCA_035632815.1 Burkholderiales bacterium
AGCGCGCGCACCAGGTACTGCTCGAACAGCGGGCCGAGCAGGATGCCGATCAGGATCGCGGTGACGTGATAGTTGGTCTTGTGGGCGATGTAGCCGATCACCCCGAAGACCAGCGCGAGCGCCATGTCGAACAGGTATTGGCGCTCGCCGAACGCCGCGACGATGGTCACCAGGACGATGATCGGCGCGAGGTAGGTGGTCTCGATCAGCACCACCCGCGACATGTAGCGCGCGAGCGGCAGGATGGTGAAGATCATGAAGATGTAGGCCACCGCCATTGACACGAACACGCCGTAGGCGACTTCGGGGTTGGTGGCGAAGAGCCGCGGCCCCATCACCATGCCGTGGTACTGGAGCACGATCATCATCACCGCGGCGGTGCTGCCGCCGGGGACGCCGAGGGCCATCATCGGCACCAGCGGGCCGGAAGTCACGCCGTTGTTCGCCGCCGCGGGGGCGATCACGCCCTCGGGAATGCCGGTGCCGTAGAGCTCCGGGTGCTTGGACCAGAGGCGCGACTGCTGGTAGGCGACGAAGGCGGCGATGCTCGCGCCCGCGCCCGGTACGATGCCGATGAAAAGACCGACGAACGAGGTCCAGACGATGTGCCACCACTTCTGCGCCGACAGGCGCAGCCCCTCGACCGTGTCGGCCCAGCGCGCGTGCCGCGCGCGCTCGCGCCCGGCTGCGTCGACGATCAGCTTCTCCTCGAGCATCACCAGCGCTTCCGAGATCGCGAACAGCCCGATCAGCGCGGGCACCAGCGGCACGCCGTCATAGAGCTCGAGGAAGCCGAAGGTCGCCCGCGGCGTGTTGTAGATGTGGTCGGTGCCGATGACCCCGATCAGCAGGCCGAAGAAGCCGGCGATGAGGCCCTTAAGCGCGTCCTTCGCCGCGATCACCGCGATCAGGGTCAGGCCGAACAGCATCACCACCACCATTTCCACCGAGCGGAGATAAAGGCCGATTTGGGACAGCCAGGGAAGGAGCGCGATCGTCGCCAGTGTGGTGATCAGCCCGCCGAACACCGACGCGGTGAAGCACAGGACGAGCGCTTGCTGCGCCTGCCCCTTCTGCGTCATCGGGTAGCCGTCGAGCGTAGTCGCGGCGGCGCCGCCCGAGCCCGGGATCTTGACCAGGATCGCCGGGATGCCCCCCGCCAGGTGATTGGCGCAGTACAGCGCGATCATGAACGCCATCGCCTGCTCTACCGGCACCGCGAGGGTCAGCGGCAGCAGCATGATCAGCGTGTTCTGGGGGCTGAAGCCGGGTAGCACCCCGACCACGATGCCGAGCAGGATCGCCGGCCAGATCACCCACCACAGGCCGAACTGGACGGCGAACTGGTCGAGCAGGAACTGCCAGCTCACGGCAGGAGCGCCTCGAGCGGGCCGTGCGGGATATCCGATTGCAGCAAGGCGATGAACAGCAGGTACGCGGCCGCCGCCACGGCGAGCGGAACCACGGCGAGGGGCACGGGCTTTCGCACCCCCATGATCCACAGCGCGGCCAGCATGGCGAGCAGCAGGCCGAGCGTCAGCCCGAGCCACTTGAGGGTGGCGATGAAGAGCACCGTGACGACGACCATGCCGATGCGCTTCGGCAGCGCTTCGCGCGGCATCCAGAGCGGATCGGTGCGCAGGCTGCCTTCGCCGCGCGCGACCCGCATGCCGATGCGTGCGAGCTGGATCGCGATCAGCAGGACCAGCGCGCCGCCGATCACCACGCCGTTCGCCTTCGCCTCCCAGGCGAGATCGGCGATCGAATAGAAGAAGTAAGCGGCGAAGCCCAGCGCCAGCGCCGGGATGACCAGATCTGCGCCTAGCGGGGACTTCACTTCTTGGCGGTCAGCAGGGGGCGGTACTCGTTGGCGAGCTCGATCATTCCTTTCACGTACTGGGTGCACAGCTGGCGGTCGCCGTACTGGATGGTCTCCACCGGCGCCCCGGTCTTCGCGTACTCCTCGCGGTATTTCGGGTTATCGAACACCTGCTTCGCCGTTTTTTCCAGCAGCGCGAAGCGATCCGGGTATTTCTCGATCACCTCGGTATGGATCGCCCAGGAGCGCGAGGAGTACAGCGCCGGGATCTTGGTGCCGAACACCGCGTTGACCGCCGGCGCATTGCCGCTGTACTTCGCCATCTTGTTGTCGTCGTTGAACACGCCGAGGATGCGCATCTGGTCGCCGAGCGAAACCACGCCGGCGATCGGCAGCGCGCCGCAGTCGACCTCGCCGTTCATCACCGCGACCGAGGTCGGGTTGCCCCCGCCGTAGGGCACCAGGTTGAATTTCGCCTTGACCGCGTTGCCCAGCGCGAGGAGCCCGATCGACGCCGGGTGCGGCAGGCGGCTCACCGCCACGTTCACCGTGCGGCGCTTGGCCTCGGCCACCAGGTCCTCGATGCGCTTGAACGGGCTCTGGCGGCGCACGTAGACCACGCTGTCGTCGACGTCGAGCCGGCAGAAATACTGGTAGTCCTCCGGGAAGCGGTAGGGCGGCTTCTGCAGCGCGTACATGATCATCTCCGGCCCCATGTTGCCGAACAGGAGGTTGTGGCCGTCGCGCTCGCGCTTGTTGAGGTACACCTCGTAGCCGACCTGTCCGGCGGCGCCGGCAAAGAAGCCGTACTCGAAGCTCGCCTTGAG
>DASQGB010000043.1:0-7749 GCA_035632815.1 Burkholderiales bacterium
CCGACCGGCGGCGGCGCAAGCAGGTGACCTACAACGAGGACCACAGCATCACGCCCAAGGGCGTGGTCAAGCGCATCAAGGACTTGATCGACGGCGTCTACGACGCCGCGGCAGCCGGCGAGGCCCGCGCCGCGGCGCAGGACGAGGCGCGCTACGAGTCGATGAGCGAGAAGCAGATCGCGCGCGAGATCAAGGCGCTCGAGAAGAAGATGCTCGAGCACGCCAGGAACCTGGAATTCGAGGAAGCGGCAAGGGCGCGCGATCAGCTCGGGGAACTCAAGAAGCGCGTCTTCGGAGTCGCGTTCGCTTCCGAGTGAACGAAAGGGCGCGCAGAATCGCGAGTTAGAGCGCCGGCGTGAGCCCGCCCAGGACTAGTTCAACGAGATTTAACGGGAGTCTACTTCTGGCCGCGGCACCTCGTCCGGCAAGGTCAGCTTCTGCTCGACCCATTGCTTACTAGTGCGATCGTACAGCCAGGTACGGCGCCAATCCCCGCCAGAATAGCTCCGGATTGTTAGGTGTACCGCTTTCTCGGTGTAGGGCTCAGCCGCTCGCTTCGCTTGAGCGAACGATGTTGTCGCGGCTACAAGCGACCCGTCCGCACTGACCAAAAATCCGAGTAACTGTCTCACGTGCTCGGCTTCCGCTCGAAAATGAAGCTTCGGTTTGTGCTGCAAGCGTTTTTATGTCTTAAGCGCGCTCCTGATTCGGTCCAGGGTGGTTTGCAGCTGGCTGATAGCCACTGACGTCGGTTCCGCTCGACCCTCTAGATCAACGATCTGGCTATATAGAATCATTGCTAAGTTGGCCACTTCGCCCCGCCGCGATCGCCTTGCCACTGAGAGAGCTAATCGCCTGGCTCTGACGGTATGTTCAGGCACATCGGGCAGCTGGAGCAGGCCCTCGATCTCCTGCAGCATCTCCAGCAATTCGCTCGCGTTGTCCGAGGCCATTTGCTGAATATCATGCAACGCAGGGAACATAGCGCACGTTGTTGTCCGGTCGTGAGGGGCCGGGGGTAGGCCTCTAAGCCTATGCCAGCATCCACGATGCAGTTCATGATTTTTCGACAAGGGATCGCGCTCGCGGGCAGGGCGGAACACCTCGCTCATATCCTCAACATCTCGATCAAGGATCTAAAGATTTGGGCGGAGGCGAACCAGCTTGCGCCGACGTCCGCTCCCTTTGAAATCAAACCATCGCTCTGGTCCCAGCGTACTTACCGGGTTTCAGTCTCGAAATTTGGCTGAAAAGCCTGTCCGGGGAGGGACTTATTTTTCTGCCTATGTCAGGAGAGCGCCGCCCGGACGACGCTAGCGGTTAGTAGCCGGCGTTGCCGGGGGTGCGCGGGAAAGGGATCGCGTCGCGCACGTTCGAAAGGCCGGTGACGTAGGCGACGGTGCGCTCGAAGCCCAGGCCGAATCCCGCGTGCGGCACGGTGCCGTAGCGGCGCAGGTCGCGGTACCAGCCGAGGTGCTCCTTGTCGATGCCGACCTCTGCCATGCGTGCGTCAAGCACCTCGAGGCGCTCCTCGCGCTGGCTGCCGCCGACGATCTCGCCGATGCCGGGGGCGAGCACGTCCATCGCCGCCACCGTCCGGCCGTCGTCATTCACGCGCATGTAGAAGGCCTTGATGCCCTTCGGATAGTTCATGACGATGACCGGCTTCTTCGCGTGTTGCTCGGTGAGGTAGCGCTCGTGCTCCGACTGCAGATCCACGCCCCACTTCACCGGGAATTCGAACTTCTCTTTAGCGCGCTCGAGGATGCTGATGGCCTCGCTGTAGTGCATGCGCACGAACTGCGAGTCGGCGATTCCCTGCAGCTTGGCCACGATGCCCTTCTCGATGCGCTCGTCGAAGAACGCCATGTCGTCGGGACGCTCTTCCAGCAGCTGTCGGAATACGTGCTTGAGCAGTGCCTCGGCCAGGTCCGCGTTGTCCGACAGATCCGCGAAGGCGATCTCCGGCTCGATCATCCAGAACTCCGCCAGGTGCCGGCTGGTGTTCGAGTTCTCCGCACGGAACGTCGGGCCGAAGGTATAAACCTTGGAGAGCGCGAGGCAGTAGGCCTCCACGTTGAGCTGCCCCGACACCGTGAGGAAGGTCTCGCGGCCGAAGAAGTCCTGCGCATAGTCCACCTTGCCGTTCGGCGTGCGCGGCAGGTTGGCAAGATCCAGCGTCGAGACGCGGAACAGCGCCCCCGCGCCCTCCGCGTCCGAGGCGGTGATGATCGGCGTGTTGACCCAGAGAAAGCCGCGCTCGTGGAAGAAGCGATGGATGGCCTGCGCCACCGTGTGCCTCACACGCGTCGCCGCTGCGATCACGTTGGTGCGCGGCCGCAGGTGCGCCACCTCGCGCAGGAACTCGAGCGAATGCGGCTTCGGCTGGATCGGGTAGCTGTCCGGATCATCCACCCAGCCGACCACTTTCACCTCGCTCGCCTGCATCTCGAACGGCTGGCCTTTGGCGGGCGAGGGCACGATCGCGCCGGTCGTTTCGACCGCGCAGCCCGCGGTGAGGCGCAGCACCTCGCCCGTGTAGTTCGGCAGGTCCTTCGGCGCCACCACCTGCAGCGGGTGGAAGGACGAGCCGTCGGAGACGTTGACGAACGAAAAACCGGCCTTCGAATCGCGCCGCGTGCGCACCCAGCCCCTGACGGTGACCGGCGTATCCCTCGGCGCCCGGCCGGCGAGCACATCGGCGCAGGAAGTCATAATGGCGATGATATGAAAGAAAGGCGCTCCGTCCTATTCGTCTGCACCGGCAACATCTGCCGTTCGCCGACCGCGGAGGGAGTGTTGAGAGAGCTGGCCAGAAAAGCCGGCCTCGACCTTCGTGTGGAATCCGCCGGCACCGGCGACTGGCATGCCGGCCAGGCGCCCGACGAGCGCGCGCAGCGGCACGCGCAATCGCGCGGCTACGACCTGAGCGCGCAGCGGGCGCGGCAGGTGCGCGCGCGGGACTTCGAGGAATTCGATCTCGTCGTCGCGATGGACCGCGGCCACCTGCGGGCGCTGCAGCAGCACTGCCCCCGCCGGCACCAGGCGAAGCTCAGGATGCTGGTCGACGGGCGCGATGTTCCCGATCCCTATTACGGCGGGCCCGAAGGCTTCGAGCAGGTGCTCGACCTGGTGGAAGCCGCCTGCCGCGACCTCCTCGCCGAGCTCATGCCTACTTCCTAGTTTCGATCTGCACCAGCGGCGGCTCCTCCTGCGGCGCCGGCGTCGGGCGCTCGCGCCGCGGACGCCCGAGCTGCTGCGGCTCCTCGGCGGACGCCTGAGGGCTCGCCTTGGCGCGGTCGGTCTCGATCATCACCAGGCCGGCGGTCTCCAGCAGCGCCTTGGAATCGATGCGTGGCTCCTCCACGCGCGGCGCCGCCACCGGTTTGGGGGTGGGGGGCAAGGTGGCCTCTTCGCTTAGCGATACTTCTCTGCGCAAGGCTTCCTGACGCTGCTCTTCGCGCACGCGCTCCTCGCGGCGCTCGTCCTTGGCGAGGAAGCTCGGCGCATTTCCGGGCGTTACCGGCTGCTCGTCGCGGCGCTGCTCGCGAGGCCGCTCGCGCCGATGCTTGTTGCGCCCGCCGCGGCGCTGTTCATCGCCGTCACGGTCGGGGCGTTGCTGCTGTGGCGGCCCTTGCTGATTCTGCTGCTGGGGTGGCTGTCCGTGCTGCTGCGGGGGACGTTGCGGGCGCTGATCGGGGCGACCTGCGCCTTGACGCTCGCCGCGGTCGGGGCGCTCGCCGCGGTCGGGACGCTCGCCGCGCTGCTGCTGCGGCTGGCCATTGCGCCGCCCCTCGAGCCTTCCTTGCTGCGGACGCTCACCGCGCTCACCGCGCTCGCCGCGATCACGCCCATCGCGGCGGCCATCGCGCCGCTGCTGGTCCGGACGCTGGTCGCGTCGATGCGGCTGCTGATCGCGGCGCTGCTGATCGCGCCGGGCCTGCGGGTTCGATTGCGCGGCGGGCTGCGAGCTCGTCGGAGCCGCCGGCGTGGTCGCAGGCGGCTTGAACAATCCGAACAGGCGCGTCAGCAAGCCCGGCACCGCTTCGACGGCGGCCACCACGGGCTGCACCACCGGCGAAACGCTCGGCCGGGAAGCAGGCCGCGCCTCGGGCACGCGTGCCGGCCGCGGCTGCGATTCGTCCACCATCGGTGCGGGTTGCGACGGTGTAATGGCCTTGACTACCGCCTCCTGGCGTTCGCGCTTGGCTTCCTCTTCAGCGCCGGGCGCTTTCGGCTCTTCGGGGCGCTCGACCAGCTCGTAGCTCGAAGGCACGTGCTCCATCTCGTTGAGCTCATCGTGCTTGAGGCGCTGCACCTTGTAGTGCGGCGTCTCGAGGTGCGGGTTGGGCACCATTACGATGTTCACCTTGAGCCGCGCCTCGAGCTTCTGGATCTCGCCGCGCTTCTCGTTGAGCAGGAACGACGCCACGTCGACGGGCACCTGGGCGTGCACCGCGCCGGTGTTCTCCTTCATCGCCTCTTCCTGCATGATCCTGAGGACATGCAGCGCGGTCGACTCCGTGCCGCGGATGAAACCGGTGCCGCTGCAGCGCGGGCAGTTGATGTGCGCGGTTTCCTCGAGCGAGGGCTGCAGCCTCTGGCGTGAGAGCTCCATCAGCCCGAAGCGCGAGATCTTGCCGATCTGCACCCGCGCCCGGTCGTACTTGAGCGCCTCGCGCAAGCGGTTCTCGACCTCGCGCTGGTTGCGCTGAGATTCCATGTCGATGAAATCGATGACGATCAAGCCGCCGAGGTCGCGCAGGCGCAGCTGGCGCGCCACCTCGTCGGCGGCCTCCACGTTGGTGCGCAGCGCGGTCTCCTCGATGTCTCCGCCCTTCGTCGCCCGCGCGGAGTTGACGTCGATGGACACCAGCGCCTCGGTGTGGTCGATGACGATGGCGCCGCCCGAGGGCAGCTCGACCTGGCGCGAGTAGGCGCTTTCGATCTGGTGCTCGATCTGGAAGCGCGAGAAGAGGGGCACGTCGTCGCGGTACAGCTTCACCTTGCCGACGTTGCCCGGCATCACCGTCTGCATGAAGGCGCGGGCCTGCTCGTAGATTTCCTCGGTGTCGATGAGAAGCTCGCCGATGTCGGGCTGGAAATAATCGCGGATTGCGCGGATCACCAGGCTCGACTCGAGGTAGATCAGGAACGGCTTCTTGGAGGGGTCCTGGGAGGCGCTCTCGACGGCGCGCCACAGCTGCATCAGGTAGTTGAGGTCCCAGTTCAGCTCTTCCAGGCCGCGGCCGATGGCCGCGGTGCGGGCGATGACGCTCATGCCCTCCGGCAGCTGCAGCTGGTCGAGCGTGTCGCGCAGCTCGTTGCGGTCTTCGCCTTCGACGCGGCGCGACACGCCGCCGCCGCGGGGGTTGTTGGGCATCAGCACGAGGTAACGCCCGGCGAGGCTGATGAACGTGGTGAGCGCCGCGCCCTTGGTGCCGCGCTCGTCCTTCTCGACTTGGACGATCAGCTCCTGGCCCTCGCGTAGCGCGTCCTGGATGCGCGCCCGGCCGGCATCGATGTCCGGCCTGAAATAGCTGCGCGCGACCTCCTTGAAAGGCAGGAACCCGTGCCGTTCCTCGCCGTAGTCGACGAAGGCGGCCTCGAGGCTGGGCTCGATGCGGGTGATGAGGCCTTTGTAGATATTGCTCTTGCGTTGCTCCCTTGAGGCGGACTCGATGTCGAGGTCGATGAGCTTCTGCCCGTCGACGATCGCGACACGCAGCTCTTCCTGCTGCGTCGCGTTGAATAGCATTCGCTTCACTTGTTGTTCTCCTGCGCGCGCAGGAGACCCGATGTTCCGTAGGTCAGTGCTCTCCCAGTAGGGTGTGACTTTCAGACTGGGGTTCAAAAGAACCCCCTGCGCGCGCTTCTAGTAGTATCGCTGCTTCCGGTGAGCGAAATTAACCAGTGCTTCAGGCCCGGCTGTGGCCGGGCAGGAGGCGGGTTGCAGGTTGCGACTACGGCGGCCTGAAGTTGTGAAGTCAACTTCCGCAGCGCACCGCGCCATGTCTTCCTGTGCCTCGCAGCTCGAAGCAGTCCCGAGATAGTACGGAAAATGAATGACTTAAGCAAGGCGCGCGCGACGTCGCTGGAGGTCGGCGAGGAAAGCGCGGCTCAGCGCATCGACAATTTTCTGCTGCGCCGCTTGAAGGGCGTGCCGAAGAGCCATGTCTACCGCATCCTGCGCAGCGGCGAGGTGCGCGTGAACAGCGGCCGCGTCGGCCCCGACTACCGGCTGCGGACCGGCGACCGTGTGCGCCTGCCTCCGATCAGAACTGCCGAAAAGCCCTCAAAGGCGAAAGGCGCGGAATTCCCCATCGTGTTCGAGGACGAGGCCCTTCTGGTCGTCGACAAGCCGAGCGGCGTCGCGGTCCATGGCGGCAGCGGGATCAGCTTCGGCGTCATCGAATCCTTGCGGGCGGCGCGGCCGCAGGCAAAGCTGCTCGAGCTCGTTCACCGGCTGGATCGCGACACTTCGGGATTGCTGATGATCGCAAAGAAGCGCAGCGCCCTGGTCGAGCTGCACCGGATGCTGCGCGAAGGCGAGGTGGAAAAGATCTACCTCGCCGTCGTGAAGGGCCGCTGGCGGGGTGAGGGGCGCGAAATCCGCGAGCCGCTGCACAAGTACGTGAACGCGCAAGGCGAGCGCAGGGTGAGCGTCGCGCAAGGCGGGATGACGGCGGTTACCCGGGTCAAAGCCCTGAAAGCGACGGATCAGTTCAGCCGGCTGGAGATCCAGCTGCTGACCGGGCGCACGCATCAGATCCGCGTGCACCTCGCGCACGCCGGTCATCCGGTTCTGGGCGACGACAAATACGGCGACTTCACGCTTAACCGCGAGCTTGCCTCGAAGGGGTTCAAGCGCTTGTTTCTCCACGCAAACAAGCTCGATTTTCGCCACCCCCTGAGCAGCGAGCGCCTGCGCCTGACGTCGCCCCTGCCCGAGGACATGAAGCAGTTCTTGCCATGAAGTACTCCCTGATCGTGTTCGATTGGGACGGAACGCTTATCGACTCGCCGCGCACGATCGTCGAATGCATCCGCCGGGCCGCTGCCGACATGGGGCTCGAGGTGCCCGACCGCGAGCGTGCGAGCCACGTCATCGGGCTTGGCCTGCACGACTCGCTGCGCATCGCCGTTCCCGGCCTGCCCGCCGAGCGCTACGGCGAGTTCGTGGCGCTGTACCGGCGCCACTTCCTGGCGCGCGAGGACTCGATGCGCCTTTTTCCCGGAATAAAGGAGCTGGTCGAATCGCTGGCGCGGAGGCATGTGCTGGCGATCGCCACCGGCAAGAGCCGCCGCGGGCTCGACCGTGCGCTGCGCTCGAGCGGCCTGGAGGCGTGCTTCCACGCCAGCCGCTGCGCGGACGAGACCCATCCCAAGCCGCACCCGGCAATGCTGCTCGAGCTGATGGCGCAAACTGAGAGGGATGCCGCAGCCGCGCTGATGATCGGCGATACCTCGCACGACCTGGAAATGGCCCGCGCCGCCGGCGTCGACGCGCTGGCGGTCAGCTACGGCGCGCATCCTGAGGAGGGGCTGCGGGCTTGCGGACCCCTCGGCTGCTTTCCAACTGTTCCTTCACTGCGGGAATGGCTGACACAAAACGCCTGATCTGCCCCTCCTCGGCGCTGCAGGATGCCGGCCGGGGCGTGCGCTTCGAGCTCGAGTACTTCGGCGAGCCGGCGCCGGCCTTCGTGGTGCGCCATGCGGGCGAGGTGCACGGCTACCTCAACCGCTGCG
>DASQGB010000044.1:0-4824 GCA_035632815.1 Burkholderiales bacterium
CATCTGCTCGTCGACCACCACCTTGCTCACGTTCTCGAGCGTCGGCAGTTCGTACATCGTGTCGAGCAGCACGGTCTCGAGGATGGAGCGCAGCCCGCGGGCGCCGGTCTTGCGGGCGAGCGCGCGCTTGGCGACCGCGCCGAGGGCCGGGATGCGCACTTCGAGCTCGACGCCCTCCATCAGGAACAGGCGCTGGTACTGCTTGATGAGCGCGTTCTTGGGCTCGGTGAGGATCTGGATCAGGGCGTGCTCGTCCAGCTCCTCCAGCGTGGCGAGCACCGGCAGCCGGCCGACGAATTCCGGGATCAGGCCGTACTTGATGAGGTCTTCGGGCTCGACGCTCTTCAGCAGATCGTAGGTCGCCCTGGAGTTCTTCGGGCTCTTCACCTCCGCGCCGAAGCCGATACCGGTCTTCTCGGTGCGGTTGCGCACGATCTTTTCCAGTCCGTCGAAGGCGCCGCCGCAGATGAACAGGATATTGGTCGTGTCGACCTGGACGAAATCCTGGTTGGGGTGCTTGCGGCCGCCCTGCGGCGGCACCGAGGCGATGGTGCCCTCCACCAGCTTGAGCAGGGCCTGCTGCACGCCCTCGCCGGAAACGTCGCGGGTGATCGAGGGGTTGTCCGACTTGCGCGAGATCTTGTCGATCTCGTCGATGTAGACGATGCCGCGCTTCGCCTTGTCGACGTCGTAGTCGCAGTTCTGCAGCAGCTTCTGAATGATGTTCTCGACGTCCTCGCCTACGTAGCCGGCCTCGGTCAGCGTCGTCGCGTCCGCGATCACAAAGGGAACGTTCAATAGTCTTGCCAAGGTCTGCGCGAGCAGCGTCTTCCCCGATCCCGTCGGGCCGATCAGCAGGATGTTGGACTTGGCGAGCTCCACCTCGTCGTTCTTCGAGAGGTGCTTCAACCGCTTGTAATGGTTGTAGACCGCGACCGAGAGGATCTTCTTCGCCTGGTCCTGGCCGATCACGTACTGGTCGAGGATCATGCGGATCTCGCGCGGCGTCGGCAGGTCGGACTTGGAGCCCTTGCCGCCCTTGTCGGAGGCGGTCTCCTCGCGAATGATGTCGTTGCACAGCTCGATGCACTCGTCGCAGATGAACACCGAGGGGCCGGCAATGAGCTTCCTCACCTCGTGCTGGCTCTTGCCGCAGAACGAGCAGTACAGCAGCTTCTCGCCCGAGGATGACTTCTCCGACATCGCCTACGTGTTCTCCCTTGAGGTCAGAACCTTGTCTGCCAGACCGTACTTTACCGAATCTTCGGCGCCTAGGAAAAAGTCGCGTTCCGTGTCCCGGGCGATGACCTCGATCGTCTTGCCCGTGTGCTTCGCCAGGATCTCGTTCAAGCGCCCCCGCAGGTACAGGATCTCCTTGGCGTGGATCTCGATGTCGGTCGCCTGGCCCTGGAAGCCGCCCATCGGCTGGTGGATCATCACGCGCGAATTGGGCAGGCAAAAGCGCTTGCCGGCGTCGCCTGCGGCGAGCAGCAGGGCCCCCATGCTGGCCGCCTGGCCGACGCACAGCGTCGATACGTCCGGCTTGATGAACTGCATGGTGTCGTAGACCGCGAGGCCAGCCGAAACCGAGCCTCCGGGCGAGTTGAGGGAGAAGAAGATGTCCTTGTCGGGGTTCTCCGACTCGAGGAACAAGAGCTGCGCGACGATCAGGTTGGCGGTGATCTCGGTCACCGGGCCGACCAGGAACACCACGCGCTCCTTGAGCAGGCGGGAATAGATGTCGTAGGCGCGCTCGCCGCGCCCGGACTGCTCGATGACCATCGGGATCAGCCCGAGGTCCCTGGTTTCCGGAACGCTTTTTTCCCAGTTCACGTGGCGCTGCCCATGAGTTCGTCGAAAGGAACCTGCTTCTCAACCACTTTCGCTTTCGACAAGACCCATTTGACAACATTGGCTTCGAGGGCCACGCCTTCCATCTCCGACAAGCGTTGCGGCTGCATGTAGAACCATTTTACTACCTCGGCGGGGCTCTCGTAGGACTGAGCTTCCTGCTCGACCAGCGCCCTGATCTCGGCGGGCTTGGGCTGCAGGCTTTCCGCGCGCGCAAGCTCGGCGATGATCAGGCCGAGCGCGACACGGCGCTTCGCCGTGTCCTCGAACGCGGCCGCATTGAGCGGCACCTCGCCGAGCTTGACGCCGCGGGCCTGCAGGTCGCCCCGCGCGCGCTCCATCAGCTGCTGCGCTTCCATCCCGACCAGCGATTTGGGCAGCTCGAGCGGCGTCGCAGCGAGCAGCGCCTGCAGCGCCTGGGCCTTGACGCGCGCCTCGACGCGCTTGGCCACCTCGCGCTCGACGTTGCCTCGAATCTCGCTGCGCATCTTGTCGAGGTCGCCGTCGGCGACGCCGAGCGACCTGGCGAATTCGGCGTCGAGCTGCGGCAACTGCGGTTCTTCGACTTTTGTCAATTTCAGCGAAAAAGAGGCCGTCTTTCCGGCCACGTCCTTGCCGTGGTAGTCGTCGGGGAATTTCAGCTCGAAGGTCTTTTCCTCTCCGACCGACATGCCGCGTGCGGCGGCGTCGAACTCGGGCAGCATGCGCCCCTCGCCCAGCGAGAAGGCGAAATTCTCGGCCTTGCCGCCTTCGAAGGCCTGGCCGTCGATCGTTCCCGCGAAATCGACCGTCAGGCGGTCGCCGTCGCGCGCCGGCCGCTCCACGGCAGCGAGCTTGGTGCGCTGCTTGCGCAGGATCTCGACGGTGCGCTCGACCGCCGCATCGTCCACGGCGGTCTGCGGCCGCTCGATGCTCGCATCGGCTATGTCGCCGGGCTTCACTTCGGGATAAACCTCGAAGGTGGCGCTGAATTCGAGCGCGCTTTCGTCGCCGCCGTCTTTCTTCTCGATGCGCGGGTAGCCGGCGACGCGCAGGTTCGCTTCCTTCACCACCTCGCTGAAAGCCTTCTGCACCGCGTCGCCGAGCACCTCGGAGCGCACCTGCGGCCCGTAGGTCTGCGCAATCAGCTTGAGCGGCACCTTTCCCGGCCGGAAGCCCGGCATGCGCACGTCGCGCGCGAGCTTTTTCAGCCGCTCGCCGACCTGGCGCTCGATATCCGCCGCCGGCAGCGTCACCGATACGCGCCGCTCCAGCGACCCCAGCGTTTCTACGTTCGCCGACATGCCCTCGATCCCCGCTGTTTTTTGGTGCGAAGGGAGGGACTCGAACCCTCATGCCTCGCGGCGTCAGATCCTAAGTCTGGTGCGTCTGCCAATTCCGCCACCTTCGCGCAAAAAACTTGATAAAAACAACGTATTATACCCGCGCTGCCTTTTCGAATTTGATCCCGATGTCGGTCGGCCATTATGAGAACTTCCCCGTCGCCTCGCTCCTGTTGCCGGCGCCGCTGCGCGACCCGGTCCGCGTCATCTACCGCTTCGCCCGCAGCGCCGACGACTTCGCCGACGAGGGCGACGAACCGCCCGATATACGGCTTGGCAGGTTAAACGGCTATCGGGAAAAGCTTTCCCTTATCGAGGGCGGCACCATGCCCGACGATCCGCTGTTCCGCGACCTGGCGCGGATCGTGCGCAGCCATGAGCTGCCGCTGCGCCTTTTCAGGGACTTGCTCGACGCCTTCGCCCAGGACGTGACCAAGAAGCGCTACGCGGACTTCGGCGAAGTGCTCGACTACTGCCGACGCTCGGCCAACCCGGTCGGCCGGCTGCTGCTGCACCTTTTCAAACGAACGACTGATTCAGATTTGCGGCGCTCGGACGCGGTGTGCTCGGCGCTGCAGCTGGTCAACTTCTGGCAGGACGCGCCGATCGACTTCGCCAAGGGCCGCATCTATCTGCCGCAGGACGAGATGGCGCGCCACGGCGTGAGCGAGCGCCATCTTGCGGAAAAAAAATGCGACAGCTCCTGGCGTGCGCTGATGGCCTTCCAGGTCGAAAGAACCCGGCAGATGCTGCTTTCGGGGCAAAGCCTGGGCAAAGACCTTCCCGGCCGCGTCGGACTCGAGATCCGCGCCACCGTGCAGGGCGGACTGCGCATCCTCGAGAAGCTCGAAAAGGTGAACTACGACGTCTTTCACCGCCGCCCGGTTCTTCGACCCCTCGACTGGCCGCTGCTCTTCCTGAGAGCAGTATGAGTCCGCAGGAGTACTGCCAGCAGAAGGCCGCCGCCAGCGGCTCGAGCTTCTACTATTCCTTTCTGTTCCTGCCGGCCGAGCGCCGCCGCGCGATCACCGCGCTCTATGCGTTCTGCCGCGAGGTCGACGACGTCGTAGACGAGGGCCTCGACCCGCAGCTCGCCGCGATCAAGCTGGCGTGGTGGCGCACCGAGGTGGGGAACATGTTTGCCGGCAATCCGCAGCACCCGGTGACGAAAGCCCTGGGGGTGCTCAAGGATGAGTTCTCCATTACGGCCGATCGCCTGAACGAGATCATCGACGGCATGGAGATGGACCTCAACCAGACGCGCTACCTCGACTGGGCGGGGCTCGAGCGCTACTGCTACCGCGTGGCCGGCGTCGTCGGGCTGCTCGCCGCCGGCATCTTCGGCTACCGCGACGCGCGCACGCTCGACTACGCACGGCATCTGGGCATCGCGTTCCAGCTCACCAACATCATCCGCGACGTGGGCGAGGACGCGCGCAAGAACCGCATCTACCTGCCCGCCGAGGACCTGCAACGCTTCAAGGTGCCCGCCGCCGATCTCCTGCAGGCGCGGGAGTCCGCCGAGTTTCACCAGTTGATGGCGTTCCAGGCCGAACGCGCCAGGTCCCATTACCGGCAAGCCGCAGCCGCGCTTCCGGCCGGCGACCGGCGCGCACAGCGGCCCGGCCTGATCATGGCGGCGATCTATCGC
>DASQGB010000045.1:0-5705 GCA_035632815.1 Burkholderiales bacterium
ATGCCGCTGCACGAGCACTGCCTGTTCAAGAACGGCATCCACCTCGGCGAGCTGTGGTATCTCACCGAGCTGGCGCGCTGGCTGCGCGAGCACCGGCGCAGCCGCTTCCTTCTCACCGCGCCGCCGCTGCGGCTGCCCGGCGCCGTCGGCTCGCCGGCGAGCCCGATCGCCACCGTATGAAGGTCGCCATCGTCACCGGCGCATCGTCCGGCATCGGCGCCGCTACGGCAAAGGAGCTGGCGAAGCGCGGCTGGCGGGTCACCGTTAATTATTCAAGGAATGACGCGCAGGCGAACGAAGTCGTCGGCAAGTGCAAAGATGCCGTGGCGGTGAAGGGTGATGTGGCGAATGACCAAGACTGCAGAAAGGTCGCCAAGGCGGCACTCGACAAATGGGGGCGCATCGACGCGCTGGTGAACAGCGCCGGCACGACCAAGTTCGTCAAGCACACCGACCTCGAGGGACTGTCGGCCGACGACATCCTCGGCATCTTCCGCGTGAACGTCGTCGGGCCCTACCAGATGATCCGCGCCTGCTCGGCCGCGCTGAAGAAAAGCAAAGGCGCGATCGTGAACGTATCCTCGGTGGCCGCGCTGCTCGGCACCGGTTCCTCGATCGCCTATGCGGCCTCCAAGGCTGCGCTCGACACGATGACCTTCTCGCTGGCGCGCGCGCTGGCGCCGGAGGTCCGCGTCAACATCGTCGCCCCCGGCTACGTGAACACGCCCTGGCAGGTCGCCGCGCATGGCGCCGAGGGCGCGGCTGAGGCCGAGCGGCGCTTCGCCGCGATGGCCCCGCTCAAGGCGGCCGCCGAGCCCGAGGACATCGCCGACGCGATCGTCTGGCTCATCGAGGGTGCGCGTCGCGTCACCGGCGAGATCATCTACGTCGACGGCGGCATGCACATCGCTTCGCCGCGTTGAACCAATACGATTACATCATCGTCGGCGCGGGCTCGGCGGGCTGCGTCCTGGCGAATCGTCTGACCGAGGATCCCCGCACGCGCGTCCTCCTGCTCGAGGCGGGGCCGCGCGACACGCACTTCTGGATCCATGTTCCGCTCGGCTACGGCAAGCTCTTCGCACACAGCGACATCAATTGGGGATACGAATCGGAGCCCGAGCCGGCGTTGAATGGCCGGCGGATCTTCACGCCGCGTGGCAAGGTGCTCGGCGGCTCCTCGTCGATCAACGGGCTCGTCTACATCCGCGGCCAGCCCGAGGACTACGACGGCTGGGGCATCCCGGGCTGGAGTTTCGCCGCGCTGCTGCCGTACTTCAGGAAGTCGGAGAACCAGAGCCGCGGCGCCGATGCCTGGCACGGCGTCGGCGGGCCGCTGGAAGTTTCCGATCTGCCCGACCGGCACGAGCTGTGCGACGCCTTCATCGCCTCCGCGATGGCGCTCGGCATCCCGCGCAATGACGACTTCAACGGCGCGAGCCAGGAAGGCGCCGGGTACTACCAGGCGACCGCATGCAGGGGCCGGCGCTGCAGCGCCGCCACCGGCTACCTGCGGCCGGCGGAGAAGCGCCCGAATCTCAGGATCGAGGTAAACGCTCTCGTTACGAAAATACTCTTCGAGGGAAGTCGAGCTGCGGGCGTGAGGACAGGTGAGCGAACGCTGAAGGCAAACCGCGAGGTCATCCTGTCCGGAGGAAGCTTCAATTCGCCGCAGCTCTTGCAGCTCTCAGGCGTCGGCCCGCGCGGGCTGCTCGAGCGGCACGGCATTGCGGTGGTGCACGACTCCCCCGGCGTCGGCGCGGACCTGCAGGATCACTTCTACGCGCGCACGTTCTGGCGCTGCAGCAAGCCGGTCACCCTGAACGACGACATGATGAGCCTGTGGCGCAAAGCGAGGATGGGTCTGAATTATGGATTATTCAAGAAAGGCCCTCTGACGGTCAGCGCCGGATACGCGGCCGCATTCGTGCGAACACGACCGCAATTGACCCGCCCGGACGCGCAGCTCTACTTCATCAATTTCTCGACAGCGAAGCGCGGCGGCGTGCTGCACCGGCACTCGGGCTTCACTTGCGCGGTGTCGCAACTGCAGGTCGAGTCGCGCGGCTCGGTGAGCATCCGCTCGGCCGACCCGGCGGCGCCGCCCGAAATCCGCTACAACTACCTCGCCACCGAGAACGACCGGCGCGTCATGATCGAAGGACTGAAAATAGCCAGAAAAATCTGCGGGACGGCGCCGATGAGCGATTACGTCACCGACGAGTTCCTGCCGGGGCACGACGTGCAGAGCGACGACGAATGGCTCGCCTTCTGCCGCCAGGCCGGTGAGACCGTCTTTCATCCCGCGTCCACCTGCCGCATGGGCCGTGTCGTCGATGAAAGGTTGAGAGTGAAGGGAATCCAGAACCTGCGCGTCATCGACGCCTCCGTCATGCCGGCGGTGCCCTCGGGCAACATCAATGCCGCGGTGATCGCCATCGCGGAGAAGGGCGCGGACCTCGTCAAGGAAGACGCGCGCTAGCCATGGGGGAAGCGGCGGCGCTTGTATGCATTGTTTTGGCAGTGCTTTTGTGGATCGACAGCCTGCGGGTGCGGGAGCGCGCAGTGCAGGCCGGGCGCTCCGCCTGCGAGCGCTATCATCTGCAATTCCTCGACGACACTGTTTCCTTTGCACGCTTTCGTCTCAAACGCAATGAGGATGGCCAGCTGCGAATCGCGCGCACCTATACCTTCGAGTTCTCGGACACCGGCAACAACCGGCGCCATGGCGCGATCGTGATGCTCGGCGGCGAGGTGCAGGACCTCCACCTAGAACCGTATCGGATGCAATGAGCGAAAAGTGGCTCGAGGGCCGGGTGATCGAGAACCGGCACTGGACCGAGGCGCTGTTCTCTCTGCGCGTCGAAGGCGCGCCGCTGGAGTTCGAGGCGGGCCAGTTCGTCAGGATCGCGCTCGACATCGGCGGCGAGCGCGTGGCGCGGCCGTTCTCCTTCGTCAACCCGCCGCAGGACCCGGTGCACGAGCTCTACGGCATCGTGGTGCCTGAGGGGCCGCTTTCGCCGCAGCTCGCCGGGCTCGTCCCGGGCGACTCGCTTTATGTGGCGCGCAACCCCGCCGGCTTCCTGGTGCTGTCCGAGCTGCCCGACGCCGAGACGCTGTGGCTCGTGTCCACCGGAACCGGCATTGCGCCGTTTCTCTCGATATTGAGGACCGAAACGCCGTGGAAGCGCTTTCGCAGCGTCGTGCTGGTGCACGCCGTGCGCCATGCGAAGGAACTGGTTTACAAAGACGTAATTAATGAGATCGAGAATCTGAGATACGTGACGTTCGTAAGCCGCGAACCGGCGCCAGGTTCGCTGACCGGCCGCATTCCGGCGGCGATCCGCGATGGCCGGCTGGAGCAGGCCGCCGGCCTGCCCATCGCGCAAACTTCGCAGCTGATGTTGTGCGGCAATCCGCAGATGCTCAGGGACACGACCGCGGTGCTGATGGAACGCGGCTTGCGCAAGCACCGCCGTCGTACTCCCGGCCATATCAGCGTGGAAAGCTTCTGGTGAGATTTGTCACGCTATGGGTGCTCGCCTGCGCCTTATGCGGCTGCAGCACCCTTCGCTTCGCTTACGAAAACGCAGATACGTACCTGCGCTGGCGCCTGGGCAGCTACCTCGACGTGCAGGGCGAAGCGGCCGAAGAGCTCGACGAGCGCATCGATTCGTTCCTCGACTGGCATCGCGCGCAGGCGCTGCCGAAGTACGCGCGCATCGCGGCGGAGGCGGGCCAGCGATTCGGCGACAAGCTCTCGCCGGAGGACCTCGTTTGGGGGTACGATGTGGTCATGACGCAGGCGCGAGAAAGCCTGCGCGCCGGCGCGGAAAAATTCGCGCCGATGCTCGACCGGCTGACGCCGAAGCAGGTCGCGCACATGGAGCAGCGCTTCGCCGAAGAGAACCGCAAGTTCGCGAGGGAACACCTGCGCGGCAGCGAGCGCGAGCGCAAGCGGCGCCGGGCGCTGCGGATCATCGATAGGCTGGAGGATTGGGTGGGGACCCTGTCGCAGGCCCAAGTGGAGCGTGTGAAGCAGTTCTCCGAGCATTCGCCGCTCACCGACGAGCATCGCGACCGCGACCGCAAGCGCTTGCAGGCCGATGTCCTCACCATCGTGCGCGCCCGGGAAGCGCAGACGCGCCTCCCCGGCCGGCTGGCCGACTGGCAGGCGGGCCGCGATCCCGCGTTCAGCGCAGCGAACGATGCCTTGCGGCGCGATTTCTACGCCCTGCTGCTCGATCTCGACCGCAGCTTGAGCGCCGAGCAGCGTGCGCGGGCGCTGGCGCAATTGCGGCGCTACGGCGAAGACTTCCAGGTCCTGGCAAGCCGCCCTCGGTGAAAGATCCCGCACTGCTGCGCGCCCTGGAGCCGATGGTCGAATCGCCGGCCGCGAGCTACGCCGGGCGCACGCGCTACACCCAGCTCGAATACGAAGCGCTGCTGGCGAACGCCTCGATCGGCATCGCTTTCACGCGCGAGCGGCGCTTCTTTCTGTGCAATCCGAAGTTCGCCGAGATGTTCGGCTATGACCCGGACGAGCTGATCGGCCAGCCGGGCGAGGTCGTCTACCCGAGCCGCGAGAGCTACGACGCGCTCGGCGGGATCGCCGTCCCGATCCTTTCGGCGGGCCGCCAGCTCGACCTCGAGTGGGCGATGCGGCGCAAGGACGGCTCGACCTTCATGTCCCGCATGATCGCCAAGGCGATCGACCCGCAGGACACCAAGCAAGGCACGGTATGGATAGTCGAGGACATCACCGAGAAGCGCCGCTACGCCGACGAGCTGCAGCGCGTGCTTGCCGAGCAGGAAGCGCTCCTCAACAACGTGATGGTCGGCATCGCCATCAGCCGCAGCCGCAGGATCGTGCGCTGCAACCGCCGCTTCGAGGAGATGTTCGCCTTCGGCGAGGGCGCCGCGATCGGCGCCTCCTGGCGCTCCATGTACTTCACCGACGAGGAATTCGACCGCCGCGGGCAGATCTACGAGGAGCTCGACGTCGGGCGCACCCACTACCGCGAGATCTGGCTGCGGCGCCAGGACGACAGCGGCTTCTGGTGCCGCGTCTCCGCCCGCGCGGTCGAGGCCGGCGACCCCTCCAGGGGCTACGTCTGGCTGTGCGAAGACATCACCCAGCAGCACGCGGCGGAGGAGCGCGTCGAGCAGGCGCTCGCCGAGCAGGAGCTGATCCTCGACAACGCGACCGTGGGCATCGCTTTCGTGCGCAACCGCATCATCCAGCGCTGCAACCGCTACCTCGAGGAGATGGTCGGCGCGGGCCCGGGCGAGCTGGTCGGCGAAAGCTCGGCGGTGCTGTTCGCCGACCCGGCCGACTGGGAGAAGGCGGGCCCGCTCGCCTACCTCAGCACTGCGCCCGGGGAGACGCACGACGCCGAATGGCGGTTCAGGCGGCGCGACGGCTCGGTTTTCCGCTGCCGCAACCGCGGCCGGCGCATCGACGCCGGCGACGAGGTGCAGGAATGGATCTGGAGCATGGAGGACGTGACCGCCGAGCGCGAGGCGGACCAGCGCGTACGCGACGCCCTCGAGCGCGCGGTGGCCGAGCGCACCACCCAGCTGCAGGAAGCGCAGGCGCGGGCGCAGCACCTCGCCGACCACGACGCGCTCACCGGCCTGCCCAACCGCAGGCTGCTCGAGGACCGGCTCACGCAGGCGCTGGCGCTCTCCCATCGCAACCGCCA